>CALUZF010000070.1 GCA_944325165.1 Candidatus Gastranaerophilales bacterium | reverse complement strand
CGTGCTTGGTTGATTTTAATGGATGAAGAAAGAATCGGTAAATTATTAAATGAAAATAAAGTTCAATTAATTTTTGCTGGTAAATTCCACCCAGATGATACAATGGGCAGAGAAACATTTAATAATATCTTGAAAAAATCAAGAAATATGAAAAATATGGTTGTATTACCAGGCTATGAATTAGCTCTATCTGCTAAACTTAAAAAAGGTTCAGATATTTGGTTAAATACACCAACTCGTCCACTTGAAGCTTCAGGTACTTCCGGCATGTCAGCTAATATGAATGGTGCATTGCACTTCTCTATTTATGACGGTTGGACAGTAGAAGGTACATTCCCTGGAATTAACGGTTATACTGTTGAATACCCAGGCTTGGATGATGATATTCCATGGCAAGAAAGACACTGGAAAGATCATACATTCATTATGAATACATTAGAAAATGAAATCATTCCAACTTATTATGAAAATAAACAAGAATGGGCTCGTTTGATGAGACAAGCAATCAGAACTGCTGAAGGTTACTTCAATTCTGATAGAATGGTTATTGAATACTTTAATCGTGTTTATAAACCAATCGCCCATGGTGGCGCTCAAGCCGGTAAGGAAGAAGTTGAAGAAACTAAAAAATTCGAAACTCCAAACCAAGACGCTTGGACATATTCAAATATTAAGTAGGAAAATAAACTATATAAAAAGGCTCTCACGAGAGAGCCTTTTTACTGCTGTCGGGGTTAAATTAGTACATTTCAAGATACATTTGTGTTTCTAGTGGTGAAACATAGGTTCTAAAAATTTCGCATTCTTTTTGTTTTGCGTGCGTAAATTCATTTAATATATGTTCTCCAAGAGCGTCTTTTATTGTGTCATTTTTCTTCAACATTTCAATTGCTTCTTCAAGATTTGTCGGTAAAGAATCAATTTTAAAGCGTTTTAATTCTTTTGGAGTCATTTCATAAATGTTTTCTTCGGTTTGTAATGGTGGTTCGATACGGTTTTCAACACCATCAAGTATAGCACCCAAAATAACTGCCATAGCTAAATATGGGTTACATGATGGATCGGGAGAGCGAAGTTCAATTCTTGTTGCGCTTCCACGTTTAGCAGGAACTCTTATTAAAGCTGATCTGTTAGCTAAGCTCCAAGCCAAATACACGGGTGCTTCATATCCTGGGACTAATCTTTTATAACTGTTTACAGTAGGGTTTGTAATAGCGCTGAATGATTTAACATGTTTTAGTAACCCTCCAATGCTATACAATGCTTCTTTTGATAGTTGATAAGTTCTGTCTTTTTCAAAAAATGTGTTTTTGCCGTCTTTGAATAATGAAATGTTACAGTGCATACCAGAACCATTTATGCCATAAATAGGCTTTGGCATAAATGTTGCAAACATTCCTGCTTCTTCAGCTAGTGCTGTTACAACGTATCTAAATGTCATAATGTTATCAGCGGTAGTTAGAGCATCAGCATATTTGAAATCTATTTCATGTTGACCTTTTGCTACTTCATGGTGGCTTGCTTCAACTTCAAAACCCATTTTCTTTAGTGTTTTAACTATTTTTCTTCTTAAGTTTTCGCCTTTATCTCTTGGGGCTATATCATAATAACCTGCGTTGTCTGATGGTGTTAAAGTAGGCATTCCTTTTTCGTCTTTTTCAAATATGAAAAATTCAGCTTCAGGACCTACGTTCATTTTAAAACCTAGCTTTTCAGCGCGTGCTATCATTCTTTTTAGGTTACATCTTGGACAACCTTCAAAAGGTGTTCCATCTGCATTGTGAATATCACATATAAAACGAGCTACTTTTAGTTCTTCATCTGAGCGCCAAGGTAATATTGAAAAAGTTTTTAAATCAGGATAAAAGAACATATCTGATGTTTCTATGTTTCTAAAACCTTTAATAGATGAGCCATCTAGCATAATTTCATTATTTAAGACTTTATCTATTTGCTCATTAGGTACAGAAAGATTTTTCATAATTCCATTAATATCGCAAAATTCAAGTTTGATAAATTCAACATTGTTTTCGTTGATAATTCTTTTGATTTCTTCTTTGCTTAATTCTTTGCCTAGTGTTGGAATAAAACCTTCTGTCATATAAATCCTTTCTTTTTTGCTACAAAATAATATTATTTCTTAGTGAACTTCTTGTCAAAAAAAGATTTTATTAAGATTTTTAAAAACAAATTTTTTGATTTTGTTTTTTTTATTTTTTAAAAAAATATTTATTTTTTCTTATTTTTGTTTTAAAAAAATAAGAAAAATATAAGAAAAGTGTTCAAAAATTATGATTTTTGTTTTAAAAAAATCAACTTTACATTTCTTATACTTTTTTATAATTAGATTTTTAAAGCACTTAATTTTATTATTAATAAAAGAAATGAGGGTATTTATGGAAATATATTTTACAAAAATGCAGGGTTTGGGAAATGATTTTATTTTAATGGATTATATAGATGGTCTTGATTATTCTAAACTTTCAAAAAAAATGTGCGATAGACACTTTGGTATAGGTGCAGATGGTTTAATTGTGGTTAATCCATCAGATATGCAAACATCTGATACTGATATTTCTTGGCATATATATAATTCAGATGGTACTGAGCCACAAATGTGTGGGAATGGCATACGTTGTCTTGCAAAATATGTAAAAGATAGAGGTCTGGTTGATAAAAATAAGTTTAGTGTTAATACACTCAAAGGAATAGTTGAACCAGAAATTTTAGATAATGGGGAAGTTAGAGTTAATATGGGAGCTCCAATTTTAGAAAAAGATAAGATACCTTTTTCGGGTGATAAGGCGCTAAATTTTTCAATTGAGCTTGATAATAATTGCTTTATTGCAAATGCTATAAGTATGGGTAATCCTCATTGTGTAATTTTTGTAGATAATGATACTAAAATGTTGGCTGAAATTTTTGGATCTGAAATTGAAAATAATACAAATTTTCCCGAAAAAACAAATGTTGAGTTTGTGAAAATATTGTCTAGAAATGAGATTAATATGGATGTATGGGAAAGAGGTTGTGGAATTACCCTTGCATGCGGTACAGGCAGTTGCGCAAGTGTTGTAGCTGGTATTTTAAATGATTTATTAGATACCAAAGTAAAAGTAAATCTTCCTGGAGGAAGCTTGTTAATCGAATGGGATGGAAATGTTAACAGTCCTGTTTATATGACAGGAAATGCAAAAACAGTTTTTAGCGGAGTATGGCACGAAGAATAAAGAAAGGAAAACAATGAAAATATCAGAAAGATTAGAAAAGTTGCCACCATATTTATTTGCTCAGATTGATAAAAAAATAGAAGAAGCAAAGAAAAAAGGTATAGACATTATAAGCTTGGGAATAGGTGACCCTGATAAACCAACATTACCTAATATAGTTAATAAAATGTCTGAAGCTATAAAAGAGCCTAAAAACCATGATTATCCGCCTTATCAAGGTACTATGGAATTTAGAAAAGCAAGTGCAGCTTGGATGAAGAAAAGATTTGATGTTGAATTGGATTATGATAATGAAGTACTTGCGTTAATTGGCTCAAAAGAAGGTCTTGCGCATGTGTTTTTTGCTTTTGTTGATAGAGAAGACATCGTTCTAGTGCCTGATCCAGGGTATCCTGTTTATAAAAATGCAACGATTTTATCTGGCGGATATGCCTACAATATGCCATTATTAAAAGAAAATAAATTTTTGCCGGATTTTGATAAAATTCCTGAAGATGTTGCAAAAAAAGCAAAATTAATGTTTTTGAATTATCCAAACAATCCGACAGGTGCTGTTGCAACATTGGATTTTTATAAAAAGGCTGTTGATTTTGCAAAGAAATATGATATTTTAATTTGCAATGATCAGGCATATTGTGAGATGACTTATGATAATTATAAAGCACCATCAATACTCCAAGTGGAAGGAGCTAAAGATGTTGCTATTGAATTTTATTCACATAGTAAAAGTTATAATATGACAGGCTGGAGATTAGGCTTTGCTTGTGGAAATAAAGAGGCAATTAATGCTCTTGGAATAATTAAAAATAATATTGATAGCGGTGTCTTTAAAGCTATACAAGAAGCAGGAATTGAAGCATACAAAACACAAAGCGAAGAAATTGAAAAGCTAAATAAAATGTATCAAAAAAGAAGAGATGTCGCTCAATCTTGTCTTGCTGAATTAGGCTGGGAAATAGAGCCTACTTTGGGAACTTTTTATTTATGGCTTCCTGTGCCAAATAATATGTCAAGCAGTGAATTTTGTGAGATGGTTATTGAAAAAACAGGTGTTGTTTTAGTTCCTGGTCTTGGGTATGGTCAAAATGGCGAAGGTTATTTCAGAATTGCGCTAACCAAAGAAGAAGATGTTTTAAAAGAAGCATTCAATCGATTAAAGAAAGCCAATATACGATATCAATAAAGCAATAGGGGCTTTAAGCCCCTATTTTATGCGTTTAGAGGAACATTGGATAATTTGTTTCCGAATGTTATTTTTGCGAATTGGGGTAGATCCATTTTGTCTACTATTGCTTCAATGTAGCAGAGTTTATTTCTTTGTTCTGTTTGTGCTTGCTCTAGTGCTCTATCAAAATCTTTATTTGTTTCTGCTCTATAACTGCAAGCTTCACCATTAAAGACTTCTGTTAATTTTGAATAATTCCAAGACGAAATATTATTAAATTCATCCATAGGATTTTTACATAGAACTCTTTCGATTGTGTATCCAGAATTATTGATAACAATAATTATTGGTTTTACATTGTATCTCATCATGGATGATACTTCTTGAGCTGTTAATTGATGAGAGCCCTCGCCTGTAATCAATATAACTCTTTTGTCTTTTCTTGCAATCGAAGCTCCAAAACATGCAGGTGTTGCCCAGCCGATTGACCCCCAAAGAACTTGGTTGTTGAGTTTTACGTTTTTAGGTAATTTCATTGGTGCAAAACCAAATTCAACTATCCCTGTTTCTGAAAATACAATGTCGTCTTCTTTAATAAAGTTTTGTAGTTTTGAATATATGTAATCGGATTTTAATTCTTTATTTTCTTCGATTGTTATTTCTAGCGGGTTTGTTTCTCTTGGATAAGTTGAATCAAACACAGGAGCTATTTTAGATAGTTCAATCAAGATATCTTTCATAAGTACATTTTTGTATTGAATATTTTCAACAACGCAATATGTTCCTTTGATTTCTATCATTGATGAAGGGTTATAGTTAAAATCAAATCCAAAAGTGTTTAAATCGCTATATATTGTGCCTATTGAAATAATGCAATCCGAATTATTTACATAGTTATAGATTTTTTTATTCCAATTTTTGCCTAAATATATTCCCATGTAGCTTTTTACATTTTCATCAAGCAAACTTTTACCCATAAGCAAAGTTGCACTAGGATAATTAGTTTGATTTAAAAAGTCAATAAGTTCTTTTTTTGCTTCAAATCTTTCGCAAAGAATATCTGCTATCACTGTTGGTTTTTTTGCTTTTTTTAATAAATCCATGATATGATTTAGTGCTTTAGATAGATTTTTTTCATCGCTTTTTAGCTTTATGATATTTGGTTCATTTTTGATTTTCATTTCGCAAATATCGTCTGGAATTGCCAAATATACAGGTTTTTTATAGTTTATTAAATCTGATATAACTCTGTCTATTTCTTCTTTTGCGTTTTCTCTTGTTAAATATGCTGTTGTTTGTGTAACATTTGAATACGCATTTTTAAAGGCATAATAATTAGGTTCTGCAAAATTATGGTGCAAAACATCATTGTTTGCTATGTTCTTTGTTGATGGAACACCAGCTATTTTTATAACAGGAACGTATTCTGCAAAACTTCCTGCAACAGCATTTATTGCAGATAGTTCGCCAACGCCGTATGTTGTTACTATTGCTCCATATCCTTTTGTTCTTGCATAACCGTCTGCAGCATAACCTGCATTTAATTCGTTTGTGCAACCTATCCAATTTGTGTTATTGTTTTTTTCGATTGCTTCAACAATATTAAAATTGAAATCTCCGGGTAATCCAAAAAAATCGTTAATACCAAGTTTTTCTAACTGTTCGATTAAATAATCGACGAGCGTAATTTCTGACAATTTTATTCTCCTTTTTTGTTATTGCTTCGTTTTTATTATAAATATTTAAATAAAAAACTACAAAAATAGCATATTTTACGGTGATTTTAACAATATATTAATTTAATAAAAAAAAATTTATTTTTCAATTTTTTTTTAAAAAATAGCTAAAATTGTGTTATTTTTTTAAAAAAAATATAAAAAATATTGTATTTTTTTAAAAAAAAGTCTTTAAAAAATTCGTCTTTACAATTATTTATATTTGATAACATCACTAAATTTTAAATTTATCCGCCAATTGTCTTTGTTATAAGGGTTTTTATTTACATAGCTAAAATTATCTTTTTTATTTAGGATTTTTGTTTTGTTTAGATAATAAACAGGTTGCCATTTAGTATCTGTTTTGATTATTACTCCATTTTCTTTTTCTTTATTTGAAAGAGTTTTTTTGGAAAATGGATTTATAGGATTTTTTATAATATCTTTTGTTGCAATTATTGGAGTGTCTGCATTTGTCATAAAATTTTCAGATATTTTTATTTTATCGTTTTGATTAAAATCCTTTACCAATAAAAGTGCATTATAAGGCATAAAATTTTCCATCTCGAAATTGCTCAAGTAAGGATTTTGTAATCCATATCCTATTCCATGGTCTGAAACTATTATTATTCTTGTATTATCGTATACGTTGTTTTCTCTTAAATAATCAAAATAATCTCCGATAAGTTTTAAAAAAGCAGTGTTTGTGTGGTAATGTTTCATTGACCAAGAGTTTATTCTTTCGTCAATTTTTGGCTTATAGTTTATATCATGAAAGTTTGATAAATCGTAATTCGGATATTTTAAATATGAAGGATTATGAGTGAGTGAGCTATTAAAAACAATAAAATTATTTTTCTTTGAAGAAAAGTCAGTTATATCTGGTAGAAAATATAATTCTGAATATGCTTGAATAAATTCCTCAGAATAATAGTTGTGAACATTATTATTGGGATTATGGTACAATCCATCATCATATAAAGTTTCTCTAAAATTAATCGGAAAGATAGATAGTAAACTATAAAAAATTAAATTTCTTTTTGAAATTTTTCCATTTGCAAGATTTACTTTTGTTTTTAGTTTTTCACTTATCGTTTGAGGAACATTGAAATTTTTAACATTAAATTTATTATATAGCGCACTTTGAGCTAAAATATCAATTTCTCTTTGAGCTACCCCGCCCCATGTTTCGCTTTCCCAACCTTCATTAATCGGATTTATTACTGTTGAATTCCATTTGTTTAAACTAAAAATTGCAGGTAGCATTGTGATAGCTTGTGAGAATTTTTTTTCAAATGAAATGTTTGTTTTGTTCATATTTATAGGCGTATATTCATATCCGCCTAAAATTGCAGGATATCCAAGAAGAGTGTATTGAGCATAGGAAAGAGTGTTTGGATAATATGTAAAACCACTGAATTGTTTGTATAATTGAGGTTGTTCGCTAAATATTATAGGCAGATATGATGAAATTGCTCTATCTGCAAAAATAATAAGGATATTTTTGTTTGTTTTGCTTAATTTTATATATTTTTCAAGTTTTTCTTGAGAATTTTTGGTTGTTTTTTGGTATTGATTTAATTTTGTTGAGATTTTAGCGATATTAACTGATGAAATAATAAAACAAGTGCTTAATATGGAGATTATAATTAAATACACCGGTTTAAATTTTTGTTTTAAAAATGCTTTTATTGTAAAAAATGCTATTAATAAAATTACAATTAAACAAATGAAAAGATAAATTTTATTATATGCGCAAAAATCAATCCTTGCGCTATTAAAGACAAATGTATTGGTTAAAATTGAATTTGGCAATCTAAAAGCGCTTAGATTGAATAATGAAAGAAATAAAAATAAAGTTAAAAATAAAGTTAGGAATTTTTTTATCTTGGTACAAGAAAAATAGTAAATCGTGCCTCCCAAGAAAAAGAAAAAACCAAAATAAACGGATATTGAATAAAATAAAATTTCTTTTGGTGTAGCGTCATAAAATATAAATTCATAAGGCGAAGACGCTAAGATATTAGATGGAATATAAAAACCTAATAATATCCATAATGTTGCTAAATTTATGAAAAATAACTTTTTGCAGCTATCTTTTTGTTTTGTACTTTTTTCATCTTCTAAATTGATAAATTTTAAAATTATATTTTTAATTAATGAAAAAATATTATTAAAAATCCAATATATTACAAGTGCTGAAGGTGAATTATAAAGCAATATCAAAAATACAAAAGCAATGACTATAATATTTATTTTTTCTTTTTTATTGTTTGCATAAATTAAACCTGATATAAGATTAATTATTGTCATTAAAATAGGTAAAAGATTTATTTTTAAATTGCCTATAATTAAAAGATTATCAGGTTTTAAAAGATTATCTA
>CALUZF010000069.1 GCA_944325165.1 Candidatus Gastranaerophilales bacterium | reverse complement strand
TTGCTTTATATGGTATTGACAGATTAATTGAAGATAAAAAAGAACAACACGCTTCTTTAGATGGTGAAATGACTCCAGAAAAAATTCAATTAAAAGAAGAATTGATGGAGCAAATCAGAGCTCTTCAAGAAATGAAAGAATTGGGTGCTACTTACGGTTATGATATTTCAAAACCTGCTCAAAGCGCTAAAGAAGCTATTCAATGGTTATATTTTGGTTATTTATCAGCAGTAAAAGAACAAAACGGTGCTGCAATGTCAATCGGAAGAACTTCAACTTTCCTTGATATTTATATCGAAAATGACCTTCAAAAT
Source organism: Candidatus Gastranaerophilales bacterium (assembly GCA_944325165.1). Classification (GTDB taxonomy): domain Bacteria; phylum Cyanobacteriota; class Vampirovibrionia; order Gastranaerophilales; family Gastranaerophilaceae; genus RUG14156. Next base: position 8,199 of record CALUZF010000069.1, on the reverse strand, counting down.
GGTGTAATAACAGAACAACAAGCTCAAGAAATGATTGACCATTTCATTATGAAATTAAGACTTGTTAAATTCGCAAGAACTCCTGAATATAATTCATTATTCTCAGGCGATCCTACTTGGGTTACAGAATCAATCGGCGGCGTTGGTGTTGACGGTCGTCACATGGTTACTAAAAACTCATTTAGATACCTTCATACATTAGAAAACTTAGGCACTGCACCTGAACCAAACTTAACTGTTCTTTGGTCTAAGAGATTACCTCACAATTTCAAACAATATGCAGCTCATATTTCAATCAAAACTTCATCAATTCAATATGAAAATGATGATATGATGAGAGTTACACACGGTGATGATTATGCAATTGCATGTTGTGTTTCATCAATGGTTGTAGGTAAGGAAATGCAATTCTTCGGCGCTCGTGCTAACCTTGCAAAATGCTTATTATATGCAATTAACGGCGGTGTAGACGAAAGATTAAAAGAACAAGTTGGTCCAAAATATCGTCCTATTACATCTGAATATCTTAATATCGATGAAGTAATGGAAAGATATGAAGATATGATGGAATGGCTTGCAGGTCTTTATGTTAACACATTGAATGTAATTCATTACATGCATGATAAATATTGCTATGAAAGATCTCAAATGGCTCTTCATGATAGAGACGTAAAACGTTACTTTGCAACAGGTATCGCTGGTTTATCAGTTGTTGCAGATTCACTTTCAGCTATTAAATACGCTAAAGTTAAAACAATTCGTGATGAAAACGGTTTAGTTGTAGATTATGAAGTTGAAGGTGATTATCCAAAATACGGTAACAACGATGATAGAGCTGACCAATTTGCAGTAGATATTGTTAAAAAATTCATGGGAATGATTAGAAAACACTATACATATAGAAATTCTATTCCTACAATGTCAATTTTAACAATTACATCTAACGTAGTTTATGGTAAAAAGACAGGTAACACACCGGATGGTAGAAAAGCTGGTGTTCCTCTAGCTCCTGGTGCTAACCCAATGCATGGACGTGATAGCAATGGTGCTGTTGCATCTTTAGCTTCAGTTGCAAAACTTCCATTTAATGATGCTCAAGACGGTATCTCAAATACATTCTCAATTATTCCTAATGCATTAGGAAAAGATGATGTATTTATGGGCGATTTAGACATCCAATTAGATTGTGGTTGCGCAACTTGCCAAGTATAGTTAATAAAAAAGGAAAAATAAAATGAATACAACTCAACAAGAAGAAAACTTAATAAGCTTACTTGACGGTTATGTTGAAAAAGGCGGACATCATCTAAATGTTAATGTTTTCAACCGTGAAACATTATTAGATGCTCAAGCTCATCCTGAAAAATATCCTCAACTAACAGTTAGAGTTTCAGGTTATGCAGTTAACTTTATCAAATTAACAAAAGAACAACAAGATGATGTTATCTCAAGAACATTCCATTCATCATTAAATTAAGCTAATATAAATAATTTAAAGACCTGCCAAATGGCAGGTCTTTTTAAAAATAAAAATAAATTATAAATTAAACTTTTTCTTTTATTTCAGCTAATATTTCATCTAGTATTTTTGCGCTGTCATAGACCATATTAACGCAGTGGTTTTTTCTTTCTTGGGAATGAAAATCTTTAAAATTTTTAGTTAAGATTTTGCAACAGGTAATTTTGTGCTTTTGAGTAAATCTTTGATAAAAATCTTTAGCAAGTCCTCTTGCGGTGTTGTCTTTATATTTGCCATGTAAAAACCCTAATACCATCTGTGCTCCGGCAACTGCACCACATAGGCAACCGCTTCCCATACCGCCTGAGAAACTTGTAGCTATTGATACAATGTTTTCATCAATTAGTCCTAAATCAGCTGCCGCACGCACGATTGATTCAGAACATGAATAGCCTTCTTCTAAAAAATATTTTGGTGCTAAATCAGAAATTTTTTTATCCATAATTTCCCTTCTAATAATATAATTCGTATATTTTGCTACCGTATATAGTTAATGATATTGTAGCGCTTACTACCGCGCTAATTAAAACAGCTCCTGCTCCAATGTCTTTAGATAATTTTGCAAGTTTTGCCCATTTATTTCTATAATATGCATCTATTACAAATTCTATTACAGAGTTAAACATTTCACTTACTAAAACGAGCGTATTTGCAAAAAGTATTATGCAAAATTCGACTATTGTTACTCTTAAAAAGAATGCTAATGCGAGTGTTAAAATAGCTATTACTAAATGTTTTCTAAAATTTCTTTGTGAGCGAAAGGCAAGCCTTACGCCATTTAGAGCGAACATTATGCTTTTTTGAAAACTTCTTGATTGAAATTTATTCATAATTTTTCCAATATTTGATTCTGTATCCCCACAACAAAATCGTAATCCTTTTTGGTTAAATGGTCAAATCCTAATAAATGCAAAATTCCATGACAAATTAAGGTTAAAATTTCTTCTTCTAGCGAGTTTTTTGCTTGTCTTTTTGCTGTATCTATTGATACTATAATCTGTCCTAAGTCGGCTGTTTTTCTATATATTATTGAATTTTTATCATCACAAAACAAAGAAAAAGTTATAACATCGGTAGGACAATTCTTATCTCGATAGGTTCTATTAATCTCTTGTATTGTTTCATCATTACAAAAAGAGATATCAAATCTAACTTTATTTATATCTTTTTTGAAAATTATGCTTGATTTTAATTCTTTTATATTTAGCATTAAATCAAGCATTTTTTTTATTTTTGGTTTGTAATTTTTTAAAACAATTTTAACTTTATCTTGTTTTTCCAGAGTAAAAGAGCTATTCATCTTCTTCTTTCTTGTGTGATTTTTCTTGAAGTTCTTGGATTTTTCTTTCAAATTCATCATCTTGGGTGCTTTGAATTGTGATTTTATTTTTATCTTTTAATTCGTTCATCACTTTTTCTTGATATTTAATTCTTTCATGTTGCATACCGCGAAGAATTTTATTGAAGGTCATAGCTATAATTTTTATATCTTTCAGCGTTAGAGGACTGTCTGATAATTGCCCGTCATTTAATCTTTCGGTAAAAATTTTATTTACTATTGCTTCAATTTCTTCTTGCGTCGGTTTTTTAAGGGTTCTTACGGCACTTTCTAAGGCATCTGCCAACATCAAAATTGCTGTTTCTTTTGTTTGCGGTTTTGGGCCGGGGTATCTGAATTGTCCTTCTGTGACATTTTCAGCACCTTCTTGTTCAATTGCTTTATTATAAAAATGTCCTGCAAGGCTCTCGCCATGGTGTTGTTGAATAAAATCGATTATAACTTGCGGTAGACCATATTTTTTAGCTATTTCAACACCATCTTTAGTATGAAGCGTAATAACCATTTTACTTTGTCTTGGAGTTAGTGTTGTATGCGGGTTTTCAACTCCAAAATATGATTGGTTTTCTATAAAAAATAATGGTCTTTGTAATTTTCCTATGTCATGATAAAAAGCTCCAACCCTTGCTAGAATTGAATTTGCACCAATGGCAGCGGCGGCTGCTTCGCATAGATTGGCTACCATTAATGAGTGATGGAAGGTTCCAGGTGCTGAGCTTCTCATTTTGGATAAAAGCTCTTGGTTTTGATCGGCTAATTCAATAAGGGCATAGGGCGATACAATTTTGCATAATTTTTCGATAATTGGTATGAAAAATACAACAATCATTGATGAAATTAGCCCGTTTGCTATTCCTATGAAAGGATTTTGAACATGTAAATGTAACATTCTTGAAAAAGCTTGTGTTTGTACTTCAAAGAATGCTATGAAAAACATTGCAAAAAACATCACTAAGCCAACTTGAAAACAACACCAAATTATATCAAACCTTTTTGAATATGAGATTTTAGATACTAAATAGCTTGAAGATAATATGGCGCAAACGAATGTAAATGTGAGTTGTGCGTCAAAAAATAATGTTACTGATAATAAAGCAAGTAATAATATGGAAACCAAAAATGCTAAAATTGGATTAGTGAAAATTGCCATAAGTATTGTGAATGCTCCAAATGGCATTAAATAATTAGATGTTACGCTTGTGTGAGATAAAAATACGCAAATAAAAGTTAATATTATTGATGAAAGCGCGATATAGAGCATATATCTTGGTGTATAGTATTTTTTTTCGTATTGTTTAATGTATAAAATTAAAGAATACATTGTTAAACAAACTAAAGCGAAAATGCCAAAAACACCTGTTTTATTTAATTCAAAAGCATTGTAGCCTGATTGTTTTAGAGCATCCTTTTTAAGAGTACTTACTTTTTCGCCTTCTTGAAGAATTGTATCTCCTTTTTTGAAGGTTACAGTGTATGGTTTTACTGCATTTCTTGCGTTTTTTCTTGCAATTTCAGTTGCATAGTCATCCATAATTAAATTAGGAACGATACTATGTTCAATTAAACTTATAATAAGGGGATATTGAGCTTTTTTTGTATGTGTTCCAAGAATTTTATTTATTTCTGTTTCTGAAGCAAAGCTATTTATATCGCTATCAAAGACCCCTATAGTCAACAATTCTTTTAAAACTTGGTGGGTGCTTGCAAATGCGGATGATAAGGTTGAATCGTTTGATGATAAGATATATGTGACGGTATTATTTTTTCTTGTTAAATCGCTTACATTTAAAAGATTATACAGTTCTTTTTTCTTTGTTTCTGTTGATGATTTTTCTGCTTTTATTTTTTCAATTTTTGAAATAACTCTGTCTAAATCGCTTTCGATATAGCTTTCTTCTACAGGTACAATTATGGGTTTAATTTTATTTGCAACTTCTCTTTTAATTAATTCTGTTCTTTGTTTGTCTACTACTTGAAAGGTGTTTTTGGCAATTATTGTTTTTGTGGCAATACCGTTTTTTACAATGTCTTGTAAAAGATAATATCTTACTGATAATAAAGATGTGATTATAATTGCCACAAGCAAAAATGCGCTTATTGAAGCAGGTTTTGATGATTGGAATATATCATCGCCTTTGAGCGAGTGAAAAAAATTTTTCATAATTGATTTAACCTAAAATACCCATAATACTAAATTATTATACAATAAATTTATTTTTCTTATATACTTTTATATTATGAGAAGAATATTATTTTTTTTGGGGATAGTTTTAATATTTTCTTTTAGCTGCGATGCAAGAGAAAATATAAGAGAGCTTTTTAAAAACAATGAAGCAGTAATTTATACCATAAATATAAGAAATTTTGGCGCCGTTGATAAAAATCTAAATGGCATAATTAATATTGAAGATGGCGAAAAAATAGGCACTTTTTTATCCGCAAAAGATAAATTGAAAGAACTTTCCAAAAATGGTATAAATGTAATTTATTTGCTTCCTATTACTCCTAGCGGAAAATTAAAAGCTTTGGGTAGCGCAGGTTCTTTATATGCGATGGATGATTTTAATAAGATAGCTCAAGAGCTTGATGAAAAAAATAATGATAAAACAGTGTACCAAGAAGCAAAAGAATTTATTGATGAAGCTCATGCTTTGAATATGAATGTAATTGTTGATTTGCCGAGTTGCGGGTCATTTGATTTGAGCTTAAAAAGACCGGAATGGTTTATTTTAAACGAAAGAAAAGAGCCTATAACTCCCGCAGATTGGACTGATGTTCGACTTTTTAAGATATATAATGATGATAAAACTTTAAATGAAGCTAATTTAAATAATTTTAAAAGTTTTATAGATATGGCTATAGGTTTGGGTTTTGATGGAATAAGGGCTGATGTTGCCGCGATTAAACCTAAAGAGTTTTGGTCAAATATTATAGATTATGCAAGAGCAAAAAATGAAGATTTCTTTTTCTTGGCAGAAGCAAATATAGAATGGGAAAATCCTGCTAAAAATGTTATAGATGATTATGCTACCCCAGATGAGCTTTTAAAAGCAGGTTTTGATACTTATTATGCTTCTTGGAGTGATTTTAAAAATATAAAAACTAAAGAAGAATTTGATAATAAAATTATAAAAAATCAAAAAGTTTTGGATAAAAATAAAGATAAATCAACAATCTCCGCTTTTGCAACTCATGATCAGCAAGCTCCTATTTTAAGAGGAGTTAATTATTGGAATATGATTTTGTGGTTGAATGCGACATTGCCTTCAAATATGTATTTTTTGGATGGCTTTAGCGTTGGGGATGATTTTATATATCCTTATGAAGGGAAAAAAGCGAAAAAAAGCTATACCGATGATGAATATTATTTTGTTCATTCCGGTATGTTTGATATTTTTAATTATACGGCTCCTATCAGAATAAAACACCCGAGATTAAAGCAAAAATATCTAAGAGCGATTGATTTTAGAAAAAGAAATCAAAATTTAATAAGCAATGGAAAATTTAATCTTTTAAAGACAAATAATGAAAATGTATTTGCTTATTCAATTCTAGATAAAGAAAAAGAGCTTATTGTAATTGGTTCTTTAGATGAAAAAAATACACAGAAAGCAACAGTAAAATCAAAATATTTAGAAAAAGAAAATTTATTTTCTTTAATTAATACAAAAAAACATCCTCAATTAAATCAAGAAAATATTGAGGCTACTCTTGAGGCTTTGGAATTACAAGTTTATTTGATTAATTTAGTAAATTTTCAAGCAAACTAGCATTTTTTTGAGCATCTTCAGGAGTTTTGACTTTTGCTTTTTTGATATATGCTCTAAGTGCTTCTCTTATAAGCTCAGAGCGTGTTCTTTGCTCAGTTTGAGCTATTTCATCTATTGATTTTAAAAAAGCGTCTTTCATAGAAATTAAAATTCTAGCCATAGAATATCACTCCTTTTAAATTTATAATAACATATTTTGTGAATTTTTGTAAAAAATGATTTTTTTTATTTAATTTTACAGCGCAAATGGTCGTAATTGTTACTATAAAGGTTAGAAAAGTGTCTTATGATTATTCAAAATTGAATATTAATTCTATTGGTGTCAATGGTGTTTCACCGACAACTTCTGGTGCTTCTGTGTCTGAAGTTGAGCAAAATTATTTTTCTTCAAATCAAAATTCTCAAAATATTGATATAGAAGTTAAATATGATGTCGAAGATGAAAATATTCAAAATATTATATATGAGAGCCTAAATAGCCAAATTAAAGAGCTTGAAGAACAGTATAATACAGCTAAAAGCTCAAATGGTTGGATTTCTGGTACTTGGGATTGGTTTAAAAATACTCTTAATTTGGGTGCTTCTTCTGAAAAAGCTTATGACGAAATTGAAAAGGCAAAAGAAGAATTGGAGAAATTTGAAAATAAAGAAGCCGATTTGAAAGATGTTTATCAAAATATTACAGGTAGAGAATTAACCTCTGATGAGGTAGAGTTATTGGCAAACGGTAGTTTTACATCAAAAGATTATACTTTAGCAGGACAAAAACTCTATAATTATACCCAAGGACAGCAGATGGTTGTTGATATTGTGGGCGATATAACATCTGGTGTTGTTTCTGTTGGTGTTGTTGCGTTTGGTTCAGCGTTGGGAATTTGTGCTGCACCTTTTACTGCCGGCGCTTCTTTGAGTTTGGTTGCAGCAGGAGTAGGCTTAGCAGCAGGCTCTGGCGCTGTTGTAAAAACTTTAATCAAGGCGTCTGATTGCATAGGAAATGAAAAAGAATATGCTTTGTCTGATTTTGGCTATGATGTTGTAACAGGTAGCATAAATGGTGCTATGGGTCCAATATCAAATGCTTTAGGTGGTGCCGGCGGTAGCGCTGTTATGAAGGCATTGGGCTGTGAAGCATTGGAAACAACAACAAAAAGTGCATTAAATCAAACAGTTGCAAGAACTCTTTCTAAAGTTGTAAATTGTGGAATTGACGGCAGTTTATCCGGTGCAGCTGACGGATTTTCTCGTGCATTAGCAGAAGGCAGATTTGAAGATATTCCCAAAGATACATTTATATCTGGTATAGGGGGTGCTGTTGCTTCGCCATTGATACATACAGGATTTGATGTTGCTGGTAAAGTAGGTGGTGGAATTGGGGGTGAAGTTTTAAAATTATATTCAAATTTTATGGGCGAAACAATATCCGATGAAGTTGTAGAAGTTGTATCAAAAGAAGCAAGCGAAGCTTTGCAAGATGAAATTGTTCAGCAAACAGTTGAAGAAGTAGAAGAGCAAGCAACCAAAGAAGCAAGCGAAGCTTTGCAAGATGAAATTGTTCAGCAAACAGTCGAAGA
>CALUZF010000068.1 GCA_944325165.1 Candidatus Gastranaerophilales bacterium | reverse complement strand
ACTCATAATTAATTTTTTGGGCTTCAAATTCAATGTCGCCACGGCGAGCTGTTAGTTCAAGAAATCTTGCTTGGTTTGCTGAAAGCCCCATAGTTATTCTCCTTAACTTTATTGTTTAGCACTTTTGTTATCGGCAAAATTCAGTAAAAACTTTAGTTTTCTAGGAAAAAACGAGGTATTTTGTTACATAACTTTACAAAAAATATTGTGCTTTTTTCTATAACCAAATTGAGCAATGTATTAAATATAAAAGCGAATTATATTTTGATTATGAAAAGAAGTTTAGTTATTTTAGGTTTATTTTTGTTGTGTTCAAATGCTTTTGCGGTTGAAAAAATTTATCTGCAACAGCCTTCAACTTATAATAATCGTATATATCAAAGACCCGTATATAATCCTTACGGGACAACTTATTACAGGCCTTATCGATACAGAAGACCCTATTATAATAATGCAAAAAGAATACAGCAAATTAATAGATGGAGAAATATAAACAGACTTAAAAATAATATTTTAAGTTGGAATTTTAATAGGAACAATAACGGAACTTTAACAGGTTATTCAACTCCCATCAATCAGAATGTCTATCAGCAGATGGGTTATAGCAATTGGGATGATTTGAACAAAAAATTATCTCCTAATTGCACTACTGATTTGTTTTCAACTCCTTCATCAAGCGGTTCATATTATTCAAATGGCGAATATATAGATAGAAATGGCGGTCTATCAAGCAAAACAGGGGTTAAGATAATTTATGATTAATCCTTGATATTGTTTTCTTCTTTTTCTTCTTCTTGTTTTTGTTCTTGAGTTTGTTTAAATTTTTTCTTTTTTTCTTGCTCTTCTTTTTCTTTGAGCATTTTCATAAGCATAATAGAGCCTGCATTTGCCATAGCAAGCCCGTTTAGCGAAGCTCTTAGTTGGGCTGATCTATCCTGATAATGTTCTTGATTGAATTTATTTTCTTCTTCTTCTAATTCTTGGGCAAAATATTCGCCACCTTGTCCATATTTTTCTTCGGACATTTTATTTGCTGATGAATTATCAGCGGTAAAACTTGAAGCGATTATTGGTGATATACCTCTGTTATCAACCATATTTTACCCTCATTTAAATTTACTTGATGATATCATTTTTTTATGCAAAAAACAATACTTTTAGTATTTATAAACTCGTGAAAAAAAATTTTTGCTAGCTTTGTAATATTTTTTTAATGTCTTCTGTTATTAATTCTTTTGTTAGGCGATATTTTTTATATAATTCATCGATTGGTTCTCTGTCGCTAAATTCTTTAAATGAGCCATAATTTAGAACTTTCATATTTGATGAGCCAAAATATCTTGCAATTTTTTCTCCAAAACCGCCGTTTAGCTCTCCATCTTCCAAAGTTACAACAATCTCATGATTTTCCTTTAATTTTTCCATTAATTCAGTATCTACGCCTGTTATAAACCTTGGATTGATAAGTGTTGCATTTATGTTTAGATTTTCTTTTAAATATTTTTCTAATTCCAAAGCTAAATAATAGAAATTACCTAAACCTAAAATAGCTATTTTTTCGCCTTCTTTAGTAACTTTATATTTATTTAAAATTGAATAATCTGTTTTATCTTCAATTCCTGTTGATTTAAGCTCAAAGCAAGGGACTCTGATTGCTACAGAATATTTCTTTTGCTCAATTGACCAATCAAGCATTCTTAGATATTCTTCTTTATTTGTTGGCGCTAAATATACTAAATTAGGTATGTTTGACATTAATGAAATATCAAATGTTGTTAAATGTGTAGCATCAGCTGATGTTATTGCTCCCCAATATACAAGAATAGTTGCTGGATTGGAATTTAGACATAGGTCTTGCGATAGTTGGTCATAAGCTCTTTGAATAAATGAGCTCATAACGCAAAAAACAGGTTTTGCACCATTTTTTGCCATGGCTGAAGCCATAGCGGTTGCATGTTCTTCTGCTATTGCTACATCAATATATTGATTTGCCAATTCTTCTCTTACTTTTGAATTAAAACCAAAAACCCCTGGGGTTGCAGCGTTTATAACTGCCAGAGTTGAATTTTGCTTTGCTTTTTTTAACAGATAATCAACTGTAATTGAAGTATAATCTTCATTTGTTTGAATTATTTCTTCGCCATTTAATGTATTTGGCATAATCCAATGAAATTTTTCTTTATTTTCGGTTGCTTGAATTAGCCCATGTCCTTTTTCTGTACATAAATGAACAACAATAGGATGATTTATATTTTTTATTTTTTCAAAAGTTTTAATGGTATCTTCGATATTATTACCGTCTTTTATAAAATAATAATCATATCCCAGAGCTTTAAATAAGTTATTTTCGGCTTCACCTTGTGTTTCTCTTAAAAGTTTTAAATTGTCATATAAACCGCCATAGTTTTGTGCTATGGACATTTGATTGTCATTTAAAATAATAATAAAATTACTGTTTAATTTAGCTGCGAAGTTAAGTCCTTCTAAGGCTTCGCCACCTGATAAAGAACCATCGCCTATAAGAGCTATGACATTATAATTTTCATTTTTTAAATCTCTTGCTTTTGCTATCCCGCATGCTAATGAGATTGAAGTTGAAGTATGTCCTACTTTAAATAAATCATGCTCTGATTCTTCAGGAGCAGTGTATCCTGTGTATTTAAGGTAATCTTCTTTGTTTAAAAAGCCTTCTTTTCTGCCTGTTAAAATTTTATGAGTATAGCATTGATGTGAAACATCAAAAATAAATTTATCTTTTGGAGAATCAAATACATAATGAAGGGCTATTGTCGCTTCTATTATGCCTAGATTGGGCGCCATGTGTCCGCCTGTATAATCTACTTTTTTAATTATTAAATCTCTTATTTCATCGCTTAGAGTGTTCAACTCTTCTATATTTAAATTTTTTAAATTTTGGGGTGAATTAACTTTATTTAAAATCATATCAATTCCTTTGTCTTGAACTATTATTTACCAAATTTTAACATTTTTTAAAAATTTGAGCAAAAATTTTTTTATTCACATGCTTTGTATAGATGAAAATATTAATAAAACCTTGCATGCTATGACTTTAGCATGTAAAATTATTTTATTAAGAATGGAGCAAGTGTAAATGAAAAAATTATTTTTGAATGTTATCGCCATTATTGCATTAGCTTTATTTGCTACACCTGCTATGGCGGATTACGTTTTAGAACAAGGCCCTGACAGTTATCCGGATTTGCCATCAAATCATTGGGCTTATGAAGCAGTTACCTTTTTGACAGACAAACAAGTTGTTGTCGGTTATCCTGATGGTTTATTCAGACCCGACCAAAAAGTAACCAGAGGTGAATTTGCTACTATGGCAATTAAAGCCCTTGGTATATATGAAAAAGATGTACCTCAAGTGTTCAATTATAGCGATACAAAAGGTCATTGGGCAGATAGAAATATTCAAGTAGCTTCATATTATGGACTTGTTAAAGGTTATTCTGACGGTTCATTTCATCCGAATGACCCTGTAACAAGATTGGAAGCGCTAACAGTAGTTTTGAATGCACTATCTCCTCAAAATATTGATTCTGAACAAGCTAAACACTTCATTTCAATTTACAGTGATTATTCTGAAATTCCAGATTGGGCATTAATCAAAGCAGGTCAATGTCAAATGTTGGGACTTATTTATAACCTTCCAGGTCATGAAACAATGCTTGAGCCAAATAGGCATGCTGTTCGTGGTGAATTAGCAAAATTCTTATTTAATATGGTTGAAGCAGTTAAGGTAATTCCAAGCGATAAATTAAAAGATGAAGTTGCACCTAAGAAAAAATATGAAGAACCTAAAAAAGCAAACGGTTACGTTTTAGATAATGTTTATTATGATGAAGAATATGCTGTAATTCCTAAAGGAACAGTATTACCTTTAACTATTCAAAAATGTATTAATGCTAAAGAAGTTAAAGAAGGCGAAACATTTATAGCAAGAACTCCTTTCAATTTTGTAACAAGAGAAAAATACGTTGTTATCCCTATCGGTGTACAAATTGATGGTAAAGTTCATAAAGTAAAAAGACCTCATAGATTCTTCAAAAATGGTTATATGGCACTAACAACATCAAATATATTAGATGATCAAGGAAATCCTGATATAAAAATCGTGGCTTCTCTTGGTGAAAGAGATGCTGATATGAGAATTATCAGAAATGATCCTTATTTAACAAGAACAAGATATAATGTTGTTAAAGGTCAAAATATGTACATACATAAAGGACAAAGAGTTAACTTTGTATTACTTGAACCTTTAAAAATTAAAATCTATAAAGAAGCAGAAGAAATATAAAAGATATAATTTTCTAAAATATAAAATCCCCCTCTATTCAAAGGGGGATTTTGTTCATAAATCTTTACAACGTTGAAAAACGCTGTCAATGATATATTATATTATTGGGAGTAATTATAATTTTGGATAAAATTAGTATTGGAAAAAATCAGTGAACGAACATTTTAAATTATTAATAGATGACATTAAAAAATTATGGCTTAAGCTTGATATAAATCAAAAATTTTCTATTGCAGCTTTAATTGTTGCGATGATTGTCGTTGGTATATTTTTTATTTTCAAGGCCACAGAGCCAAATTGGACCGTATTATATTCAGACTTATCAAAGGATGATGTTAATGCTATAACTGAAAGCCTCAAAAAAAGCGGTTATGGCTATAAACTGTCTGATGACAGGACAACAATTTTAGTAAGAAACCAAGATAAGGAAGATTTAAGATTATTTGTTGCAGAAAATGACCTTATTAAAGATACTGCAGGCGGTTTTGAGCTTTTAGATGAATTGCAGTTAGGCTCTACCGATTTTAAAAATAAATTAACAAAACAAAGAATATTTCAAGGAGAATTAACTCGCTCGATTGAAAAAATTCATGGTGTAAAAAAAGCCAGAGTTCAATTAGCAGAGCCTGAACGTTCAATATTTTCTGATAATGATGAAGACCCGTCAGCTAGTGTTGTGCTTATTTTAGAACCTGGTTTTAAATTGAAAGCAAGTCAAATTTTGGCTATTAAAAATCTTGTTGCATATTCTGTACCTAGATTAACAAATGATAAAGTATTTTTAACTGATCAATATGGAAACGCTTTATCTGAGGATGTTTCTAAAAATTCTTCAGATATGCAAACATATAGAACAAATTTTGAAAAAGAAGCAGCTAAAAAAATTCAAGATACCCTTGAAACAATAATGGGCAAGGATAATGTTTCTGTTCAAGTTTCAAGTGTTATGGATTTTAATCAAACAAGAGCGACTATTGAAAGCTATACACCTAATAATGGCGGTGAAAGCGGGGTTATTCTAACTCGTCAAGGTGAAAAAGAGGTTTATTCAAATCCAAAGGATTTACCTTCAAATAAAAAAGAAGCTCAAAATGATACTCCTAATCCTACTCAAGCTCAACAATTAGCTCAAGAGCAGATGAATAATATTGATAACGAGCAAGAGCAAAATCCTATGCTAAATCAAGCTCAAGGAGCTAGTGCTGCTCAAAATGTTGCTGATTTACCTTTGAATGAAACTCCCGCAAAAACAACAAATTATTATGATACAGAAAATGGCAAAAATAAGGATGACGTTAAAAAATTAAGTTATGAAAAAGAAAAATCAGCTACAACTTATGCTGTAACAAAAGAGATAAAACAAGTAGTGTATGCACCTGGTTCTGTTGTTAGAATGAGCGTAGCTGTTGCAGTAAATAAAATATTAACTGATGCTGAAAAAGAAGAAATTAAAAATCTTGTTATAGCGGCAGCAGGCATGGATACATCCAGAGGTGATGTTGTTAATGTTTCAAGTCTTAAATTTACAGGAATTGATAATACGGAAGAATTGGAACAAGATAAAAAAGACCAACAAGAGTTTATTTTAGAGGTTTTAACATTTATATTTAAAAATGTTTCACCTGTATTTATTATTTTGATTTTAGGTTTAATTGCACTTAATAATTTTGGAAATATATTCAAAACTCCAAAACCCGAAGAAGAGGAATTAATTTCTCAAGAAGAAGAACCCGATATGCTTCCGAATTTTGACCCTTATTTGGCATTGCAGAACAATAGAACCAATACCGAAGATTTTTATCAGCCCGATATTCAATATACTTCTGCAATTGATAAGAAGAAAAGCGAGATTATAAATTCAATTCTTGAAAATCCGGAAGAAGCCGCAAGAATTTTAACATCATACATTAAGGAATAAGAAAGATAAAAAGATAAAATGCCTAATATTCGAATAGAACAAATGACTCCAACTCAAAAGGTAGCAGCGTTGTTGATTACCTTGGGGCCTTCTGCTGCATCTGAAATTATGAAAAATATTGAAGATGATAATGCGCTTGAGCAAATAACAATTGAAATTGCCGGTTTGTCTAAGCTCCCTCAAGATGTTATTGAGGCAGTTGTTGATGAATTTCATACAGTTTTTCAAGCTTCATCGGTTTTGGCTGCAGGTGGTATGTCTTATGCTCGTGAGTTATTAGAGAAGGCTTATGGGGCAAATGAAGCAAATGATATTTTAAATCGTTTGGTTACAATATTAAATTCAAATCCTTTTCAGTTTTTTAACGAGGCTGATCCTGTTCAATTAGCGACTTCGTTTCAAAATGAAAACCCTCAGTTGATTGCTCTTATTTTGGCTTATTTAAAGCCCGAACAATCGGCAAAAGTTTTGAATTGTCTTGCTCCTAATATTCAACATAGGGTTGCACTTAAGATTGCTCAAATGGAAACAACAAACCCAGAAGTCATTTCAGAAGTTGAAAAGATAGTTGAGTCAAGATTTTCAAATGTTGTGGCGTCTGATTTTTCTAAAGCTGGTGGTACAAAAACTCTTGCTAATATCTTAAATAGCACAGATAGAGCTACAGAAAAGAATGTTATCGAGATGATGGAAGTAGAAACTCCAGAGCTTGCGGAAGATGTTAGAAGTCTTATGTTTGTATTTGAAGATATTATTCATCTTGATGATTCATCAATCCAAAGAGTATTAAGAGAGGTTGATTCAAGAGATTTGGCAACGTCTTTAAAGGGCTCTAAAGAAGAAGTTAAACAAAAAATTCTCAAAAATATGTCAGAGCGTGCTCAAAGCGTTTTATTAGAAGATATTGAATATATGGGTCCTGTTAGAACAAAAGAAGTTCAAAAAGCTCAATCTAAGATTGTTGGCGTTATTAAAGCACTTGAAGCAGTTGGCGAAGTCACAATTTATCGTGGCGGTCAAGAGGATGAATTAATTGAGTAAATTAAAGTCTGATAAAATTAATTTTGATGATGATGATTTTCTTGTTGAAGTTGTAAATGATAATCAGTTAGAAAAAAATAAATCTATAAGAACTTTGCAAGAAGATTTTGAAGCGCAAAAAGAGCTTCAAGAAAAAGTCCTACAAGCTAAAAAAATTACTGATGAAGCCGATTTAATTGTTAATCGGGCAAAAGATGAAGCTCAAAATCTTGTTGATACAGCTAGAAATGAAGCTCAAGAAATAAAAGAAAAGGCTTTATCTGAGGCAGAACAAAAAAGAAATGAAATTATAGAAGAAGCAAATGCTGAAGCGTCTAAAATTATTGAAGAAGCTAAAGCATCGGCAGATACAAATTTAAATGATTTAATTACTAAAACAAAAGAAGATTTAGAACAAGAAAGAATTAAAACCATAAAAGAAGCCTATGAAGAAGGGCATAAGGATGGTTTAGAAAAAATCCAAGAGGAGTTTGAAGATAAAATCTCTGATTTTAATAAGTTTTTTGCTTCTCAATATGAATTAAGGGATAAGATTTTAAAATCGGCTAATAAAGATATTTTGGATTTAATTTTAAATATTTCAAAGAAGGTTTTGTTGTCTGAAGTAAATGCAGTGATTTTAGATAAAATCATTAAAAACGCTATCACATTGCTTGAAAAAAAAGAAAATATCAATATAATCGTGTCTGAAAAATATGCAAAATTGCTTTTTGAACATCAAAAAAAATCGCTTGATGATGATATTGAATTTAATTTTGAAGAATTTAATCAATATGAAAATTTTAATATTGTTTTTAATCCCGATTTTGATGATGATACGATTATAATTGAGAATTTAAAAGAAAGATATGACGCTTCTTTGGGCGCTCAATTGGATGTTATTATAAGAAATATTTATGATAATTCTCAAAATGGAAAACTTGATTTAGAACAATACGAAAATGAAGCTGAATGAATTAAATGAAATCGTGAATAATTCAAAACCTGTTTCAAAAATTGGCAGGATTGTTGAAATTATTGGGCTTACAATAGTTGCTGACGGCCCTGTTTCATCTATTGGCGATTTATGTCATATTGTTCAAGATGGTTTAGATGGGTTTATTTACTGTGAAGTAGTAGGTTTTAGAAAAGATTGCATTCTTTTAATGCCCCTAGGCTCAATTGAAGGCTTGAGAGCGGGCGCTAAGGTAATAAATACAGGCTCTACCATGAAAGTTAAAGTATCTGAAACTTTATTAGGCAGAGTTTTAGATGGCTTAGGAAACCCGATAGATGGCAAGGGCGATATAATTGCTGATGAATATTATCCAACTAATGCTGATATTATTAATACCACTAATGGATTGCTTAATATTTCCCTTTTCTTATCTAGGAAATATGGAATATT
>CALUZF010000067.1 GCA_944325165.1 Candidatus Gastranaerophilales bacterium | reverse complement strand
AATAAGAAGTTTTGAGGATTAGCCTCTAAACCAACTTTATTAGATACACGAGCTGCCATAGGAACAGCAGATACACCAGCTGAACCAATTAGCGGATTGATTTTTTCTTTTAAGAACAAGTTCATTATTTTTGCCATAACTACACCCGCACCTGTTGCTAGTGAGAACGCTACAACACCAAGTACTAAGATGAATAATGTTTGAACTGTCAAGAATTGATCAGCAGAAAGTTTTGAACCTACTGATAAACCTAAGAAAATGGTTACGATATTAATTAATGCATTTTGCATAGTGTTTGAAAGTCTTTCAACAACTCCGCATTCTCTGCATAAATTACCAAATGCCAAAGCACCAACAAGAGGACAAGCATCAGGTAAGAAAATTATACATAATGAAAGCACCAAAAGAGGGAAAACAATTTTTTCACGTTGTGAAACATCTCTCAATTGGCTCATTTGTATTTTTCTTTCAGCTTCAGTTGTTAATAACTTCATAATTGGAGGTTGAATAACAGGAACTAAAGCCATATAAGAATATGCAGCAACTGCAATAGCACCTAATAAATGAGGAGCTAATTTTGTTGTAACGAAAATTGATGTAGGACCATCAGCACCGCCTATGATACCAATTGCAGCTGCTTCCGATAATGTGAAACCAAAACAGCATAGCGCAAGCAATAGTGCACCAAATATACCAAATTGAGCAGCACCGCCCAATAGCGCAGTTTTTGGGTTAGCTAATAAAGGACCAAAGTCAGTCATAGCACCAACACCCATAAAGATAATCAATGGGAACAAGCCTTGATGAATACCTGCTTCATAGATAATACCTAAAAAGCCTGAAGGACCTGCTATATCACATACAGGGATATTTGATAAAAATCCGCCAAATGCGATTGGCACTAATAATAATGGTTCGTATTGTTTTTTAATACCTAACCACATTAGGAATAAACAAATTACAAGCATAATAGGGCAACCGAACTGATGTAAAAATTGCTCAATTGCAGGTCCTATATATGCGACAAATGTTTGAAAATCAACAATTGTATCTGTTGGTGGTACAACAATATCAGGATTTGCAGGTTTTACAAAATTATAAATACCTGTTGTTTGCCATAATTGTTGGAAAATTTCTGCTATATTCATTTTTTATTTTCCTCCAATTTAACCGATTACTACCAATGTTTGACCATTTTTAACAGTATCGCCTTGGCTAACTTCGATTGATTGAACAGTACCAGAAAATGGTGATTTAATTTCTGTTTCCATTTTCATAGCTTCAACAACCAATAATACATCGCCTTCTGATACTTCTTCGCCTTGGTTAACTTCAATTCTTAATACGTTACCAGGTAGTGCTGCTTTAACTTCTTTACCTTCTGCTGAAGATGAAGATTTAGTTTCTTCAATACCTGCGCTAACTGCAACATCATAAGATTTTCCATTAACTGTTGCTTTAGAACCGTCTAATTTAACAGCGTATTTTTTACCGTTTAATGTAACAGTATAACCGTCAGCACTTGTTGCAGTAGAAGTTGAAGCACTTTGTGCATGTGATACTTTATTAACTGAAACTTGACCTTTACCAAGTAAAAATTCAATACCTTTATCAACATTTCCGTCTTTGCAAGCTGCAGAAATAAATAGATTTTCATCAGTTACAGGAAGTCCTGCTGCTTCCAATCTTCCTTTTGCTGCTGCAAGACCTTTTTCCGGATCTTTTTCATTGATATCAACAACACGTTCTGTTGTAGGAGCCATGTTTAATTTTTCTTCAGCCCATTTAACAAGCTCTGGATCAGGTGCCATAGGAGTTTTGCCAAAATAACCAAGTAACATTTTAGCATATCCTGGGTTAGCAACTTTCCAAGCACCTTGAGTAGCATTTAAAAATGCTTGTTGAGCATAGAATTGAGATACAGGTGTAACAGATGTTGCATAACCGCCACGTTCAACACATTCTTTCATTGCAGCGATTAAATCAGGGAATTTATCCATCATACCCATATCTTTTAATTGATTAACTGTTGTAGCAGTAGCGCCACCTGGAAGCGGAGCTTGGATTAATATAGGATTTACAGCCAAAGATGTAGGATCAAGAGGATAATCTTTCATACATTCTTTAAAGATTTCTTCTGTTTCCATAATCTTTTTAATATCCAAACCAAGGTCGTATTCACTACCTTTCAAAGCATGCCACATAGAAATAATATCAGGTTGACCTGTACCGCCTGAAACAGGTTTCATAGCAAGGTCAATTCCATCAGCACCGCCATCAAGTGCTGCTAAATAAGCAGCTAAACCTGTACCTGCTGTTTCATGTGAATGGAAGCGAATATGAGCATCTGCGCCCAATAATTCACGAGCCATTTTAACTGTTTCATATACTTTTTTAGGATTTGATGTACCTGAAGCATCTTTAAATGCCAAAGAATCAAAAGGTAAGCCAGAATCCAATATATTTCTTAAAACTTTTTCATAGAAAGCTACATCATGAGCACCTTCGCAACCAAATGGAAGTTCCATCATTGTAATTGTAACTTCATGTTTTAAACCATGAGCTTTGATTGATTTAGCTGAATCAATTAAATTATCAACATCATTCAATGCATCAAAGTTTCTAATTACATTAACACCGTGTTTTGCAAACATTTTAGCATGTAAATCAATAACATCGCGAGGTTGAGAATTTAAACCAACAACATTAACACCACGTGATAATGATTGTAATACAACATCAGGTCCAACTGCTGCTCTCATTTTATCCATTGTTTCAAAAGCATTTTCATTGCAGAAGAAAATTGGAACTTGAAAACGAGCACCACCTGCTGTTTCAAAATGTTTTAAACCTGCGCCAACTGCTGCTTGCAGCGCAGGAATAAAGTCGTCTACCAATACTTTTGCGCCATAAATTGATTGAAAACCGTCACGGAATGACGTATCCATAACTTTAATTAATTTTTTTGACATCTTATTATCCTCTTAAATTATCTATTAACCACGGGCTACTGCCATAGCCACAGCAAGAGCAATTTCAGAATCATCTGATTTTGCAACTTTTTTAGATGTTTTGGCATCTGCTATTGCAACAGGGCAAACTTTATTAAGCCATGCAACAGCATTTGCCATAATCATAATAGCAAAAACTAAAATAACCAAAAATGAGAATACGATTCCCATTCCAACGGCTAATGTAGTTCCGCCTTGAATCCATAATTCAGGGTTTAACATAGCACTTCTCCTTTTATACCATTAATTAAAAAGTCATCATAAGCTTTTTCAAAATTAGATAAAAATTTATCTAAAAATTCATTTTTATCCACATTTTTTCCTGTTTCGTTATATATTGAAGTAGCAGGAATATTAATATTTTTCAATTCATCTTCTTCAAGATTTAAATTAATACCGCAACCAACTATTACACCTTTGCAAATTTGACCTAAAAATTCACTTTCAGCTAAAAAACCTGCAATCTTTTTACCATCAATCAATATATCGTTAGGATATTTAAAACTTGGTTTTAAACCATATTCTTCTAAAGTTTTTGCACCAATTAAGGCAACAAATCTTGTCAATTCATTTAAATAAGTAATATCTTTAGGCTTTAGGACAATGGAAATATAAATATTTCCGCCATTTTTATCAGAAGAATACCAAACACGTTCAAATTGTCCATGTCCTTGCGTTTGCAAATCACACGATATAACTTGAAAGTCTTTGAATTCCTCTAGATGTTGATGAGCATAAACGCTTGTTGAATTTAACTCATCAAAATAAATAATACTGCGCATACAACAATCATATCAAAAACAAAATTATAAACAATTAAAATTAATGTTTTTTATTTTTTGCTTCCAAAGCTTTGTTATATTGAATTGAGCGCATATAGGCTCTATCTTTTTCAAAGCGCTGTTTGTATAATTTTTCAAAATTTTCTTGAGAATATTTATAATTATCAAAAGTTGCCATAATTGCTTTATGCATTGCAAAAATAACAAAAGGCGCAGATAAACAAATCGTTAAAATCATTATAGTAAAATGAATTATAAGTTTTCTTTTGAGCTCTTTTTGTTTCTGTTCATTTTCCAAATCAATCTTCTTTTGAATGGCATCATTAATATATGCACTTCTTTCATCTATTGTTAAATTATCCATAATAGGAACAAAATCTTTAGAAACATAAAAAATATATTTTTTTACAACGGCATTGTTACTATCAAGTTCTTCCCATTGAGAAAGCTCTTGTATGGGTAAGGTTTTATCATCCTTTGTTTCTTCATTTTTTTCTTCAGCTTCAATTTCAGCTTCGGCTTCTTTTTTTTCTTCAGCTTCAGCTTGATTTTCTATTTGTTCTATATCATCTCCAAGACCAAGATTTTTAACTTCTTCATCATCAAAATCTTTAAATTCTTCGTCTGTTTGATTATTTAATTTATTTTCCTTGCCGTTATCCAAAGCTTTCTCCTTAAAATCGATGATAATTGATTATATCATATTTTAGATAAAAATTTATAAACCAAAATTATGATATAATATTCTCATGAATATTTTAATTTTAGGAAAAGATTACAGCGCAAAAAAATTTTTTAATTTATTTAAAAAAAACAAAAACAATATTGTTTTTTCAAACATGCCTGCGCTTGAAAACTATATAAAATTTGATAATACAAAGGATATTCTTGATTTTTGCGAAGCAAATGAAATAAAACTCGTACTAATAACAGATATTGATTTAATTAATCAAGGTATTCAAGAGGCAATAAGCTCAATAAATATCTATGCTTTTGCTCCATCCATTGATGCTATTGGTATATGCTCAAGTAAATCTTATGCAAAAAAATTCATGCACAAAAATAAAATTTTAACTCCTAAATTTTTTATTGCAGAAAAAACCCAAATGGCGCTTGATTATTTTAAATCTACAACAACTCCGCAAGCAATTAAGCCCGATAGCAATACTTATAAAGAATGTCCTCAATTTTGCGAAACATATTCAAACGCCCAAAAAACAATACAAAATTTATTTTCGAGCGGAAATAAAAGAATAGTCATAGAAGATTATATAGAAGGCAAAAACATAAGCCTTTGGACAATTTCAAACGGTTATAGCGCAAAAATAATAGGTTCCAGCATAAAATATCAAAATAATATTGCTCTTTTTAATCCAAATTTTATAAATGAAGAATTAAAAGAAAAACTCTATAATGAAGCAATTATGCCTACAATCAACGCTCTTTGTTCTCGAGATGAAGAATATATAGGCATTTTAGGCTTTGATTTTATAATAACAAAAGAAAATCAAGCGTATTTATTAGGCTATAATCACTTTTTTGACGATTTAAATGTCGATTTTTATACTAAAGGCTTTAATTGCAATTGGATAGATATTTTTGACAGCATAATCAAAGGAGATATTTTTCAAAAATATGAAATTGAGCCTAATGACGATTATATGTTAACCATAAGACAAAATAATAAAATTCATTTTATTAGTGCAAAAACAAAAAATAATCTTGAAAAATATCTTTTAGAATTAGATTTTGATTTAAAAGAGTACAAAGAGGCACAAAAAATATGGAAATATTAAGCATAATCCCTGCAAGAGGCGGTTCTAAAGGAATAAAAAGAAAAAACTTAAAACCAATTTTAAATAAACCATTAGTAGCATATACCATTGAAGCCTCGCTAAAATCAAAATACATAACAAGAACAATAGTTTCATCAGAAGATGATGAAATTTTAGAAGTTTCTAAAAATTATGGTGCGCAAATCATTAAAAGACCGCAAGAATTAGCTCAAGACGAAACAAAAACAACTCCTGTTATGTTGCATGTATTAGATGAACTCGAAAAAGAAGGCTATAGAGCTGATTATGTTGTATTATTACAACCAACTTGCCCTCTAAGAGATGAAAATTATATAGACAGTGCTTTTGATTATTATTTTGAGCAAATGAAAAACGGTTATGACAGCTGCTTTAGCGCATATTCAATAAACTATACCCATGCTAAATGGCGTATTTTGCACAATAATAAACTTGAAGCGCTTTATGATTTTAGAATACGTCCAAGACGCCAAGAAACAGAACAACACTACAAAATGATAGCAGAAAACGGCGCTTTTTATGCACTAAAATGGGATACTCTAAAAGAGGTTAAAGATTTTATAGGCTATAACCCAACCGCTTATATAACTCCTCGAATTATAGATATAGATACGATTGAAGATTTTCAAAAAGTCGAAGAATGCTTAAAAAAATCTGTTTAAAATTAATAAAATTTTATCAATTTTTCTCTAAAATGACACCTGCAAATTGCAGGTTTGAACCTACTTGCTCAAGATACACTTATCAAGCAATAGAACGCTTTGGAATATTCAAGGGAATATACCTTGGAATAAAAAGAATTTTAAGATGCCACCCATATTCAAAAGGCGGATATGACCCTGTTCCGAATGAATTTAAATGGTAGCTAAATTTTTAAATTTCCTTTGTTTGTAAATGCCATATAACCTTTAAGAGTTAAAGGACGTCTGTTATATCTAACGCTTTCAATTCTTGTAGGTTCAAAATATGGTTTATAAGGTTTTTCTTTCATTTCAGGATTATTTTTTTCAAGACGTTTTTGAACAAAATAAGCACTAATATCACGGATAATAGGGGTTAATATGGCGCAACCAACAACTGCACCAATAAAAGCACCTGCCACACCAAAGCCTGATTTAAAACTAGATTTGAATAAATCTTTTGCTTTGTCTGAAACAGAACCGTCACTATTTTTCAATGTAGATTTAACTGTATCAACATAATTTTCATTAAATACGGTTTCTGCCCCAAATATGCTTTTCTTTACTTTTCCTGCTTTTTTAATTTCTCTAGCTACAAATTTTTCTTGAGCAACTTGTAATAAATTTTTACCATCTTTATCATTATTTTTGCTCATATAATCTAAAACTTTATCCGCAAGACCATCTTTTGCTGATTTAATTGTGCCATCTTCGTTGTATATAACTTTTCCTTGAAGCGCATCAATGATTTTTGTTGTCATTGCATAATATAGACCAATATTTGCAGCCCCTGTAACAAAACCTGCAGGAACTAAGAATTTTTTATCTTGTGCAGATGTATTTTTATCAACAGCAGCAGCATAAGTATTACTCAATGCCGCAAAAACCATACCCAAAGCATTAATTACAAGTAATGTTTTACCAGCTTTAGCAGGGTTTGGACTGCAAGATTCTAATAATTTGTGAACAAATTTTGGAGGATTAAAAGCCATTATTTAACCTCCTTTTCTTTTGTTTCAACACCATCTTTTTTATTTTTAGAAATTTTATTATCAATAATATCTGTTGCTTTTTTATTAATCCAATTGATAAAAGGAGCATCAATTATAAAGTTTGTTCCAAGCATAACTAATGTTGCAACAACACCACCTATATTTTTACCCCAAGTTTCCATGTTCTTTTTGTAAATATAAGTGCCTTCTTTAACCATTTCATTATTTTTATTTACAATGTCAGCAATTGTACCGCCTGTTTTTTGTCCAGCTTTCATACATAAAGCTGTTGCAGCACCTATACAAATCATTCTGATAATAACACCGACGATAGTTCCGCCTGTTGATTGAGAGAAAGTTCTTATTGCTTGAACCTTAGAAGACTCTCTTGTTCTTCCGTCTTCTTCTTTGGTTACTTTTGTAATTACTTCACCTATTCCAACATCCATAACAGGTCCTACAACTGCTTCTGAACCGGACATAACTATTTTTTGAGCTATAACGGAAGAACCTGCTAAACCAACAGGTATCATTGGATATTTTGCTACTGTTTTAGCAATCCAAGTAGCAGGATTTGCTTTAAAATTTTGTTTATTTTGTTGTTGGTTAATGCTATTTATTCTCATAAATTCTTCTTTTGAAATTCATTATAATAAAATCGGTAAATGATTGTTTTTGCTAGTTATAGCAAGCTTATTAACAATTTTTTACAATAATCTAGTGTTGACGATAGGTTTTGTTATAGACTAGAATTTAGTATAACAAAAAAGATTTCAAATTTAAATATGTAGGATATTAAGATTATGCAAAGAAAACCATTTTTTTATGACATCACTCTAAGAGACGGAAATCAATCTCTAAAGAAACCTTGGAGCTTAGAAGAGAAGATTTTTATTTTTGACAAAATTGTACAATTAGGAATCAACGCTGTTGAATTAGGTTTTCCTGCATCATCCGAGATGGATTTTAAGGCATGCCAAACTTTAGCTAATATGGCAGATGAAAAAACTTTGGTTTCTGTTTTAGCTCGAGCTCATAAAAATGACATAGATAGAGCTCTTTTAGCCATTAAAGACGCTAAATTAGGCAGATTACACACTTTTATTACATTATCGCCTTTTCATATGGAGTATGTTTTAAATAAAAAGCCCGATGAAGTAGCCCAAATTGCAATAAATGCGGTTGATTATGCAAATAATGCAATTAAAAAAATAAATAGAAATTTTGATATAGAATTTTCAGTTGAACATTTTGGGGATTGCAAAGACAATTTAGATTTTGTTATTGAAACACTAAAAGAAATAGTTAAAAAAGGCGCAACCACAATAAATTTACCCAATACCGTTGAAAGATATCGCCCTAAAATATTTGTTGAAATGGTTGAAAAA
>CALUZF010000066.1 GCA_944325165.1 Candidatus Gastranaerophilales bacterium | reverse complement strand
AGGAGTTTCAATAAAGCCATAATCGTTAACTCTAGCATGGGTTGCTAATGAGTTAATCAAACCTGCATTATGTCCTTCAGGAGTTTCAACAGGACATAAACGACCATAGTGTGATGGATGAATATCACGAACAGCAAAACCTGCACGTTCTCTCATCAAACCACCGGGTCCTAAAGCTGAAATACGACGTTTATGAGTTAGCTCAGCCAATGGGTTTGTTTGATCCATGAATTGTGATAATTGAGATGAACCAAAGAACTCTTTTAATGATGCAACCAATGGTTTTGTGTTTAAAAGATTTAGAGGGGTTAATGTGTCAGAATCTTGAAGAGTCATTCTTTCTTTAACAATTCTTTCAATTCTTGATAAACCAACTCTGAATTGGTTTTGTAACAATTCACCAACTGAGCGGATTCTTCTATTTCCCAAATGGTCAATATCATCCAATTGACCTTCGTCATAAGTTAGGTTGATTAAATATTCAATACCTGCAACGATATCTTGAATTGTGATTGTTCTTTGAGTTTCAGGTAAATTTAAACCTAATTTTTTATTTAATTTATAACGACCAACTTTACCGATATCATATTTCTTTTCATCAAAGAAACGAGCTTCCAAAATTGAGCGACCACCGGCAGGAGTAGCAGGATCGCCAGGACGAAGTTTTTTATAAACTTCAACTAAAGCTTCATCAGTTGTTGTAGCTGTATCTTTATCTAAAGTCTTTTTCAAGAAATCAAAGTGAGTGAATAATGATTCCATTTCAACAGGAGTAATACCCAAAGCTTTCAATAAAGTTGTAGCTAAGATTTTTCTGTTTTTATCAATTTTTACATAAACAAGGTCATTAGAATCTGTTTCTATTTTTAACCATGCCCCGCGGTTTGGAATCAATGTAGCATTATAAAGACGTTTGCCTGTCGGAGAAACTTCTTTTTTATAATAAATACCGGGGCTTCTAACGATTTGAGAAACGATAACACGTTCTGCACCGTTTACAATAAATGTACCTTTATCGGTCATTGTAGGAATATCGCCGATATAAACTTCTTGTTCTTTAATTTCACCGCTATCACGATTAACTAATCTCATCATAACACGCAACTGTTTAGCATAAGTCGCATCATGAATTCTTGCTTCTTCAATTGTATACTTTGGTTTATCAAAAGTATAATTTGGAAGAAAATGTAATTCCAATCTGCCTGTATAATCCTTAATAGGGCTAAAAGACAATAATTCTTCTTTTAAGCCTTCTTTTAAAAATTGTTCAAACGATTTCTTTTGAACTTCAATCAAGTCGGGTAAATCAGTCAGACGAGTACCCGGAATACCTTGAGGAGTAACACGGCTTGCTTTTTTTGTAGTTGTCATCTAAATACCTCTAATATATGTAATTACAATTTTATTTAAAACTATGCAAAAGTGACAATTAGTGCTGTTTTTAGGTTCTATCCTTTTTTAAAGCGCATTTTATGCCATAATGCAACATTTTATTAGACTTTAATAATTATATGGGCTAAATAGATGGGGTCAAGATTTTGACTTAATAAAATTTTACAAAAGACTTGAATTTTTTAAAAAATCGTGTAAAATACGTAGGCTGTAAGAAAAAAATCATTTTTTTAGATGAGTGTTTTATATTTAAAAAAATAAAAGTACCTAATTTTAATCTCTTATACTAAATTCGCACCCGCAGTATTTCTGAGCATACATATTGTTTTCTCTTGCAATTTGCCTTGATATTTTAAAACCGTCTTGCTTTTTAAAGTTATATTCTAAAAATTCAACGCCATATTTTTCAGAAACAATTTTTCCTTGTTCAAATATTTGATTAGTGTTCTTATGAGGAGAAACACTCAAAGTTGTTGTAAAATAGTTAATACCTTGATTTAGAGCAAATTCGGCAGCCTTATCCAATCTTAAATTAAAACAAAGATTACACCTTAAGCCCTTTTCGGGCTCTTTTTCATAACCTTTTATAGTATTATAAAAATTTTTTATTTCATAATCGCCTTCAAAATATTCAACACCAATTTTTTTACAATATTTTTCAAGCTCATCCCTTCTGATATTATATTCTTCAAAAGGAAAAATATTTGGATTATAAAAATATATCAAAGGCTCAAATCCGTCTTGAATAAGCTTATTTATAGGATAGCTTGCGCAAGGTGCGCAACATGCATGAAGCACTATTTTTTTCATTTATTTGTCGCTCTTTTTTGCGCTAAATCAATCTCTTTTAATAGCTCATCATAAGGCATTGCACCCATATATATTACTCCATTAATTTCAATAGCAGGAGTTCCATTGATTTCTCTTTTAGTAACCATTTCTATATCATTTTGAATAATATCGTCTATTTCTTTACTTAGAGCATCTTTTCTTAATTGTTCAATATCAATATCTAATTTAGCTTTTTTAATCTCATCAACTAAGATATCGAAATTTTGAGGATGTTTATCAAAAAGTATATTTGCAACACCCCAAAAATAACCCTGTTTTTGCGCTGCAAGAGCATATTTTGCATATATACAAGAGCTTTCATGGCCACCTAAAGTAGACACGATTTTTTTATTGCAATATGTATCAAGCGGATAATTTATCTCGTTAACTAAAATTTTTCTTTGTTTAGCTGCTTTATGAAGCATTATATTAACAATTCTACAGAACGGACAATTGTAATCGCTATAAACATTTATTATAACTTTTGCATTTTTATCGCCTAAAGTATTACCTTTTATTGCATATTTATTATATTTTGCAGTGAAAAATTCTTTTTGAGTTCTTTCTTTTTTCAATTTAGGTGAAAAAATCAAACTTCTATCTAAATATATTAATGTTGAAACAAAAGCAACCAAAACTATTATAAACAAAGTAAAATATTGTTTAGCACCGGATACAAAATCTTCTATTGTTGTTTTTATATCGTAAACAAAAAAGCCTTTATTTTTTGCAATTAGGGCAATTAAAAAATCAACAAAATAAGTACAAAAACATAGAGCACATATTTTTTTAATCTCAAAAATTGATATAAAAGCTAACACCATTGAAATTCCAAAAGAAATTAAACCCAGCGTTGCAATATAACTTCTTGGATTTTTAAAAACATCAAAAATTGTGTTTTTAAATTTTGCTTGAATTCTATCAACAAATAAAAGCATTAACATTACTACATATAATATTAAACCCCATAGCGCATTAGGAACACCCATAGAGACAGAATAAGATGTTCTTGCAACACCATCACAATCAATTAATTCTGAAACAGTACAAAAACTTGGCTGATAAAAGCTTAAGAAATTAGTTTTATAAAAAATCAAACTAAGTTCAATACATAGCCCAATTCCAACTATGATTAAAATTAAAATTGACCAAAAACGTAATTTATCAAACTTTAAATTGTCCATTTTACTTTCCTCTATTCGATAATATCCATAAGAGTATTATACAACTGTTTCATTGTAATAATAATAGACGAAAGTATAAGAAAAATAAAGAAAAAAATGGCAAAGTCAATAAACCAACTCTGCCATTTTGTATTACATTTATTTTATTATTCTTGTTCAGCTAAAGTTTCATTTAACTCATCTTGAACATCAAAAAATCCTTTAACTTCTTTATATTCAATATTTTCAGCTTGTTTTCTCAATTCTTCTGCTTGATCTAAATATGCTATTGCTTCATCAGGTGTTAATTCAACAATATCACCATTTTCATCATAAAAATTACCTGCTACAAAATTACCGTCTTTATCGTAAAAAAATCTTGCATCATATTCAGAATTTGAATCAAAATTAAATGTTTCTAATGATGAACCATCTTCAAATTTTTGTGATGTATATTCACTTATACCATCTCCATTGGTATCAAGGCTTTTTGTTTGATATCCATCACAAACTCTACTTTGCTGTGCTTTAATAATTTGTCTTTCATAGGCAAGGTTTAACCAACTCATCTTAAATATCCTTTCGTTAACTCTTATATACTTTTGATATATATAATAAAAAACAATTCCAAAATAAATTGCCTAGTTAACTAAAAATATTAAGTTTTATTAAGAATTTAATTCTTTTAATCTTTCATATAATTTAATGGCTTCGGCACTCAATTCATCTGGCACAACGATTTTAACCCTAATTTCCAAATCGCCTTTTTGTCCGTTTTTTTGATTTAAACCCATTTCTTTTAATCTTAATTTTTTACCAGATGAAGTTTTAGCAGGGAATTTAACCTTAACTTTGCCTGATGGAGTAATAATTTGTTTTTCACATCCTAAAACAGCTTCATAAGGCAACAATTCAACATCTTTAATTAAATTATCACCATCAAAATCATATTCCTTATCTTGAATTTTAACAACAAGATAAACATCGCCTACTCTGCCATAGGCGTCTTTTTTGCCTTCACCTTTTAAGCGAATTTTTTGACCTACTTTAACAAATTTGGGAACTTGAAAAGTTATATTTTTAGTAATTTTTTCTAAACCTGTGCCTGAACAATTAGAGCAAAATCCCTGCCTTGAACCATGGCATGATGAACATTGTTGATACGCAGTAATTGTAATTGTTTTTTTAGGGCAATTAATTATATCATTAATCGATAAACTAACATTTTGGATAATATCTAAAGAATTATCTTTTTCTTTTGGTTGAGATTGACTACTTGAGCGTCTTTGAGCATTTTGGCTAAATTGCGAAAAATCGCTAAAACCGCCTGATGAAAAGCCTTGAGTATAGCTATGAGTTGAAGCACCACTCATCATATCGCCAAATATAGCGGAGAAAAAGTCTGAAAAACCACCCGCAGAGGAGCTTGAACCGCCAAAATTAGAAAAATTAAATCCTTCAAATCCAGGTGGAACATTAAAATCAGCACCTTGTTGCCAAGAAGAACCTAGTTGGTCGTATCTTTTTCTTTTTGTTTCATCACCTAAAACCTCATAAGCTTCATTTATATCTTTAAATTTAGCTTGAGCATCAGAAGCTTTATTGACATCTGGATGATACTTTCTTGCCAATTTTCTATATGCCGATTTAATTTCTTGTTGTGAGGCACTTCTTGAAACGCCTAGTATGTCATAATAATCTTTGTATTTCATAATATTATCTTAAATCTAAAAACCGTATTTTTCTGTTTTCTTAATTATTTTTTTATATTTTAAAATAAATCCAATTGATAGTTATCCTGTTTTATTCCCAAGTGCTTATATGCGACGCTTGTAACTTTTCTTCCTCTTGGAGTTCTTGCGATTAAACCTTTTTGAATTAAATATGGTTCATAAACATCTTCAATTGTTCTTATATCTTCGCCTAGCGCTACTGCTAGAGTTTCAATTCCCACAGGACGCCCTTCAAAAGATTCTATCATAAGTCTTAATAAAGCTCTATCTGTTACATCAAGACCTATTTCATCAATTTCTAGTGCGCTTAAGGCGTCAATTGCAACAGATTCTGTAATCTTTCCATCGCTTTTTACAATTGCCCAATCTGCACATCTTTTTGTTAATCGATTTGCAATTCTTGGAGTACAACGTGAACGCTGAGCAATAGCTAGCGCGCCTTTTTCGTCAATATCAAAATCTAATATTTTTGCCGTTCTTTTAATAATTTGAGCCAATTCTTCAACAGTATAAAACTCGAGTCGATGAATTATGCCAAATCTATCTCTTAGGGGTCCCGATAGTGCGCCTGCTTTAGTTGTTGCACCAATTAAAGTGAATTTTGGAATAGGTATTCTCATTGTTTTAACTGATTGAAATTTACCTGTTGTTAAATCAATGGAAAAATCTTCCATTGCAGGATATAAGATTTCCTCAGCTATTTTATTTAAACGATGAATCTCATCAATAAATAAAACTTCGCCTTCTTTTATCTGCATTAAAATACCGATAATATCACGAGGTCGCTCGATAGATGGTGCAGAGGTAATTTTAATTGATGTATTTAATTCATTTGCAATAATATTAGCTAATGTAGTCTTGCCAAGCCCCGGTGGACCATAAAACAAAAGGTGGTCTAAATGAGTATTTCTTTTTTTGCTTGCCTCAATTGAGATTTTTAGTGTTTCTTTTATTGAAGATTGACCAATATAATCATCAAAAGTAAGAGGACGAATGCTTTTTTCATAATTATCTTCATTTATATTAGAAGAAGCACTCAAGTCAAGGTTTTGCCCCTTCTTGAGTGCTTTTATGTTCTTTTGTTTTTCGTTATCTGAAATAATCA
This sequence comes from Candidatus Gastranaerophilales bacterium, assembly GCA_944325165.1. Taxonomy (GTDB): domain Bacteria; phylum Cyanobacteriota; class Vampirovibrionia; order Gastranaerophilales; family Gastranaerophilaceae; genus RUG14156. The sequence continues at coordinate 2,557 of CALUZF010000066.1, read as the reverse complement.
TTAAATTAAAAATCTAAGAAATATATATGCTGTTGATATCAATAAAGATATCATAGTAACAATTATACCATATTTCAAGAAATACATAAATGAAATTGGATACCCTGCTTTGTGTGCATTTTCTGTAACAATAACATTTGCTGCAGCACCTATCATTGTCATGTTACCGCCAAGGCATGCACCAAGTGCCAATGACCACCATAGAGGATGAGTATATTGAGCACCTTTAGCAACTTCAATAGCGCCAATCATAGGAGCCATCGTAGCAGTATAAGGAATATTATCAATAATACCGGATAAAATACCAGATGCCCAAAGTATTATCATTGATGTAGCACTTTGTGAACCTTTTGTAACTTCAAGTAACCAATTTGCCATAATTTGAATACCGCCTGCGCGTTCAAATCCGCCAATAATGATAAACAAACCGATAAAGAAGAAAATTGTATTCCATTCAACTTCAACAAGAATTTTTTCCGGTTTTTCAAATATCATTAATACTGCAGCACCAATCATAGCCACTAAAAATGTTGAAATATGAGTAATATCATGAGTTACAAAACCCAATACAACAAGGAATAAAACAATTCCGGAGCGAATAGCCAATGTTTTATCTACAATTGTATTTGAGTTATCGATTTTAGATACAAGCTCCATTTTTTCAGGAGATGATTTCAATTCTTTTCTATAAACAAATACGAGCATTGCAACTACAACCATCATAATCAAAACAACAACTCCGGTTAATTCTCTTACGAAATCCATAAAAGAAAAACCAGCAGCAGAGCCGATAATGATGTTTGGAGGATCACCAATTAATGTAGCAGTACCGCCAATATTTGAGCAGAAAATTTCTGAAATCAAAAAAGGAATAGGATTAATATCTAACAATTTGCATGCCGCAAAAGTAATAGGCATAATTAAAATAACTGTTGTAACATTATCTAAAAATGCTGAAGCTACAGCAGTAAAAACAGATAATGCAACCAAAACTAATTTTGGTTTACCTTTTGTTTTTTTAAGAATTTCATTTGCTAGCCAAGTAAACATGCCGGACTTTGAAGCAATATGAACAATAATCATCATTGAAACAAGCAAAAATATTACATTGAAATCAATATATGAAGTAAAATATTGAGCTAATGTTTCATGGGTTTTTTCGGTTGCCAATAAACCTAAAAATAATGTCAGCGCTCCACCCAAAAGAGCAACCGTAACTTTAGAAATTTTTTCCCAAGCAATAAAAATATAAGCTACGATTAAAATTATTGTAGAAATTAAAACCGCATTTTGAGAAACCATCGTGTGTAAATTTTCCATTGTTTTCCTCTAATTAACTAAACTAATGCAATTTTATATAAAAAACAGGTTAAGTAAAGTAACAATATTTGTGATAGTATTTTTTTAAGCAGAATAAACGGATTAAATATGAACTACTTAGATGAACTTATAGAAACCATAAAAATACTTCGCTCTCCAGAAGGTTGTGAATGGGATAGGCAACAAACACATCAATCAATAAGACAAAATATGCTTGAAGAAGCCTATGAAGCAGCAGAAGCAATTGATGAAAATAATATGGAACATTTAAAAGAAGAATTAGGAGATGTTTTATTGCAAGTTGTTTTGCAATCTCAAATTGCACAAGATAATAACGAGTTTGATATTCAAGACGTAGCTAAAATGCTCAATGATAAATTAATCCACAGACACCCTCATGTTTTTGGAGATGAAAAAACAAATGATACTAAAGTTATTCTTGAAAATTGGGAAAAACTAAAATTAAAAGAAAAAAAAGAAAGAAAAAGAACCCTAGATGGCATACCAAAACTGCCTGCACTTCTAAAAGCTATGAAAATATCTAAAAAAGCAGTGAGAGCAGGATTTGAATGGCAAAATTATAACCAGCTTTTAGATTGTTTTAATTCTGAAATTAAAGAATTTATGGAAGCTAAGACTTTTGAAGAAAAAGAAGATGAATTTGGAGATATTTTATTTGCGCTCGTAAATGTTGCAAGATGGAATAAGATTGATCCTGAAGTTGCACTATCAAAAGCAAATAATAAATTTACAAAAAGATTTAATAAACTTGAAGAATTAACAACAAAACCTTTAGGTGAATTAACTTTTGAAGAATATGACGAATTATGGCAAAAAGCCAAACACTTAACAAAAGAATAATTTTTTGATATTATAATAAAACAAAATAGAGATGTGTCCGAGTGGTTTAAGGTGCAGTCCTGGAACGACTGTGCGGGGGAGACTCCGCCAAGGGTTCGAATCCCTTCATCTCTGTTTTTTTGTGCAATTTACTTTGTTTCTTTTGTTTAAATTTATAATTAAGCAACAATTGCTGTAGTTTTTTGTCCAGGTTGATTTGTACGGCTAGATAGATTATTTTGGTAAAGTTGGCTTTGTGTGCGCATTTTCGGGTCGGAAAAATTAAGTGTTCCAAAAAAATCAAAATGGAAAAATGGACTTTTTTCTGGACTGTACGGATAGATTGAGATTTGTATATTATCAGTGAGATACGCACCAAATTTGAACTGTACGGATA
>CALUZF010000065.1 GCA_944325165.1 Candidatus Gastranaerophilales bacterium | reverse complement strand
AAATATTGGCTATCGGGCTCTTTTTTAATAACCATGTCCAAAAATAAAGAATCATCATAAGGAGCTTTTTTTAAATTTTGCTCATCAATTTCATCATCTTTTGGAATTTCCATGTCTATTTGAGGAGCGGAAGGAAGCGTTTGTTTTTTATATTCAAAATCAGAATTTATATCCGGCAATTCGCCATAATAGCCTTGTTGAGGCTCTTGTTCGTCTTTTTTTGATTTTCTTTTAAAAAATGAAAAAAAGCCGCCATCCTTTTTGGTTTTTCCAATAGCTTCTGCCACTTTTGAAGAAGATAATTTTGATTCACTTTTAGCTTGTTGAAAATTATCACTTTCGAAAAAATCTTCTTCACAATAAGCAAAATTTATTGTGAAGAAGTGAGCCAAAAATATCAAAATAAGAGAGATAAAAAATTTTTTCATAAATTAACTTAATAATTCCATTGCAGATTGCAATAACTGCTTATAAGTTGACATAATTTTTCCGGATAAATCCAATTGGGTGTTGGCTTCTTGCCAATATGTAGCATTAGCCTTAAAGTCAATATTTGATAATTCTAATAATCCGCTTCTTACTTCACCATAACCTATTACGGGTTTGCCGGAGTAGGCAGTTTCTAAATATTGACCTTGTTTATATTCAAATAATTCTTGAGGATTATGAAAATTCATTAAAGCCAATTTATACAATGGGGTCATTTCTTTGCCATTATTGGCTTTTCCATATAAAATACCATCGCCTTTTATTTCAAATTCATCATATTTTCCAAGATATTTGCCATTATCAGGATCAATCCAAAGCTTAATTTCCGTAGTAGGAACAGCCAAGGCGCCACCTTGTGATATAGTTTCTTCAAAAGAATCATTATCTAAAGATTTTGTTCCGGACATAATTTCACCTTTATCATTCAAAATATATCCTTGAACTTTAGAACCATCAGTTGCCCTATAAACGCCTTCGCCATCAAACTTAAATTCACCTAAACGAGTGTAAGCAATACCACCTTCATCATTTCTCAATACAAAAAAGCCGTTACCCTCTAAAAATACATTTTCAGGGGAAGTTCCGGGGATTGCCTTGCCTTGAGAGCAATTTTTCAAAACAATATCCGGAACAGCAGCATCCATATATGTCTTAAAAGTGACATTATTTTCACGATAACCCGGAGTATACATATTAACTAAATTTTCGGATATTGCATCCATCCAATGAGTAGTTGTTCTTTGAACATTCATTGCATTAATATAAGAATCTCTCATTAGTTACTCCTTTTTTTGTTTCTTGAATTCTGCTCGTCTTTATTACTTTTATATCTTGAATAACCAAGATATGAATAATTTATTTCTTCATCATCAAAATTTTGTTTTAGACAAGAAATATTATTTTTCAAATATGCTTCAACTTCACTTGTTCCGGGAATAAAATGAGCTTGAACTTTACCGTCTTTATCAAGCTTTAAAATAACCGTAACATCATTGTCAAAATCAAGTCTAATAGGTTTTTTAGTATCAAAAGAAGTTTGGAGCATATTAAGCAATGAGCTTGTAGCGTTAATTTTTTTATTATTAACATCACTAATGCTCAAAGAATCATCTTCAACACTATATGAAACCAAGCCATCACGATTTAATAAATTCACAAAAAATATAGCGTCATTTACTCCAATTTTTGAAGCATCAATATCAAATTCAGAACCAAAATCCAAATCCAAAAATTTTTCATTCAATAAATCATCTAAAGTTTGATTATCAGGAGAAATTAAATTTTCAATTATTTGAGCGATTCTTGTTCTTATATCTTCAAAACCGCTCTGCGTTTTTGAAACAATATAAGAATTTGGTTCAAAAATATCTCTTAAATTTGTTTGAACGCTATCTTGATATATATCTTGTTGTGTAATTGTATTGTTAAGTTCCATTGTGTTTCTGATTTTCCAAATATTCTATATATTCTTGTTCTTCTATTTTTTCTCGATTTTTTATAAAAAATTTCTGTGAACCAATTTCATTTAATTCTTTTAATTCAAGTGCTTTTTGCTCTTTGATATAGTCTTCTTTTTGATGTTCTTTATGTTTTTCTAAAACATTTACCTCTTGTTCTTTTATTTTTAAAATTTCTTTTTCTCGATTTAGCGCCTCTATTGCTTCTTGTTTTTGAATTTGAAGCTTTTTATCTTCTTCCCAAAGATGTTTGATAAATTTATCATATTGCTCATACATCATGGGGTCTGCACTTCGCATTTCTTTAGTTAATTGTTTTATTTGATTTAAATTTTCAATAATTAAAAGCTCTATTCTTTGGACTTCTTCTTGGGCTTTTATTACTATCTGTAATTGCTCTTCTTTCTTTCTTATTCTTATTTCAAGTATTTTTTGCAATCGATAGCGAAAAGGCATAATAAATCCAATAAATATACTTTCCTATAATCGTTTTCGACCGTGGGCATAATATATTTAATAAAAATTTTAATTAAGTCAAAAAAATCAATTAAATATATGATTTTAATTAACAAAAATATAGCTGATAATTTAATTATTATGAGGGGATTAGTATTCAAATTCATATTTGTCTTTTGTCTGTTTTTTTCAAATTGCAACCTTACTTTTGCACTTGAAAAGATAGGTATTGTTACAGACACCATGCTAACGCCTGTAAATTACTATAATGCGTATTTTAGGACACCCGAGTTTTTTGCAACTGATATAAGGGGCGAGCTTTTAGATAGAAATGTTCAAGTTGTAACAATCGACACAACTCAACAAGCCCTTAAAAAAGCAGGATTAAGACAATATGACCTACAAGCGCTCCAAGGATTACAGCAAGGTTATAATCTTGAATTTTCACTTTTGAAAAAAATTGCAAGAAATATAGGTGTCAGAAAGCTTGTTATAATAACTATGGGAATGGATGTTCAAAGAGATTTTCTTAAAAATACCGCTTGGAATGTCGCAAACATTGCAGGCTGGGATGTAGTAAATCCAACTCATAGAGTAAGTGTTTATGTAAGTTTTGTCGATGTTGAGCGTGAAACAGTCCTTTGGGAAGCAATTTATGCTAAAAACATCAGAAATAATAAACTTAAAAATCTTGATACCACAATCGCAAATAATTATGAAGGTATGCTAAGATTAAAAGAATACTCCAAATATATAAGTCCCGATGTTGCATATAATGTTAAAATGAAAATGTTAAATCCTAATTTTGTTGAACCACCAACATATATTACAAGAGAAAACATCAAAAAATATGCAAAAGATAAACATAATATAGGTTCTAAAAAAGAATTGTCAGAAATTGAAAGACAAAAATGGGATACAGAAAAATTAAAAGAAGATACCAAAAATAATATCATAGAATTTACAAACAACACAAAAGACGGTATTGTTGATGTATCAAATAAAACAAAATCAAAATTTTCACAATGGAAAGATAAAATATTCAAGAAAAAGTAAATATCGGAGGAAATATGGCAAGACCTACTGAAAATAAAGATGATAAAAATCCTAATAAAAAAATACTTGAAATGAGCCCAAGCTTAATGATGATGATATCAAACGGGGTTATGCTTGTTGTAATTATAGTTTCTTTATTCATTATGTATATGTTAATTGATTCATCTATGAATAAAAAAATTGCTCAACTGCTTCCCGAAAATCAACAAGAAGAAACAGACGAAGATGGCGAAGTTAGAGAAGAAGGAATATTATTAGATTTAGGTGATTTTATTTTAAATTTAGCCGATGTTAACGCAAGAAGATATCTAAAAGTAGGAATCGCTATGGAATTATCTAAAACTCAAGAAGAAATTGATGCTCAAAATGCCTTAGCTAACGCTAAATCTGGTGGTCATGGCGCTGCCCCTGCTGATCCTAATGCAGAAATTGCAGCAATAATGGAAAGATATAAACCGGCTATAAGAGATGCCATAATATCTGTCTTATCAAATAAGACTTCAGATGAATTATCAACACCTACAGGAAAAGAAATAGCTAAAGAAGAAATTCTTGAAATGGTTAATAATATCTTTGAAGGTCAAAGAGAAGTTATGAGAGTTAGCTTCGGTCAATTCATTATTCAATAGCAGGTCATAATGGAAAACGAAGAAAAAAATATAGAAAATATAAATGAAATCGATACTGTTTCGCAAATAACAGAGGTAGAAGAAAACGAAGCAGAAATACAAGATATTTCAACACAAAACGACGCAACAGAAGAAAACGAGGAATCACTTGTAACCGTTCGACCTGTCAAATTTCAAACATTTGAAGAAACTCCGCCCAACAGAAGTATCAAAAAAAATCTTGATATTTTACAAGATATCTCAATGCATGTAAGCGTTGAATTAGGAAGAACAAAATCTTCTATAAGAGAAGTTATGGAGCTTGAAGAAGGAAGCGTTGTTGAGCTTGATAAAATCGCCGGTGAACAAGTTGAAATATATGTAAATGAAAAATTAGTCGCAAAAGGTGAAGTTATCGTTATAGAAGATAAATTCGGCGTCAGAATAACATCAACAAATATTCAAAAACAACAACAATAAAGCTCTTTTAAAAAAGAGCTTTTTTAATATACTTTTGACAAAAAATCAAAAACATAAGAAAATAGAAAATAAACCACTCAAGGAGAAAAAGATTAATGGAAGACATTCAAGCAAAAAAAGCCTCTATTGTTGAAACATGTCATGAGAAAAATGTACGCTTTATGAGGTTGCAATTCTGTGATATCAACGGAACAATCAAAAATGTATCATTGCCAATAAGCCAGCTAAAAAAAATATTAAACAATGAAATTATGCTGGATGGTTCCTCAATCAAAGGTTTCAGAAGTATCGAAACATCAGATATGTATTTATACCCCGATTTGGATACTTTTGTAATATTACCATGGTGTGAAAGAGAAGGAGAAAATGTAGCAAGAGTTATTTGCGATATCCACAATGCTGATGGAACGCCTTTTGAGGGTTGTCCCAGATGCAATTTAAAAAGAATGCTTGCAAAAGCTGAAAAAATGGGATACAAAATGAACGTAGGGCCGGAAGCAGAATTTTTCATATTTGAAAGAGATGAAAACGGCGAAGCTACTACTATTCCAAACGATAAGGGCGGTTATTATGACGCTGCGCCAACTGATATGGCAGAAGATATAAGACGTGATATAGTTACCACTCTTGAAGCGATGAATTATGAAATTGAAGCTTCACACCACGAATGTGCAGATGGTCAACATGAAATTGATTTTAAATATACTGAAGCTCTAAAAGCAGCCGATAATATAATCACATTTAAATATGCCGTAAAAAGTATAGCAAATGAATATGGTGTACATGCCACATTTATGCCAAAACCGATATATGGTATAGCAGGCTCTGGTATGCACTGCAACTTATCATTATTTAAAGACGGCAAAAATGTATTTTATGCACCTGATGAAGAATATCAGCTCTCAAAAGAAGCATTCTATTCAATCGGCGGTGTTTTAAAACATGTTAATTCATTTACGGCTATTACAAACCCAACCGTAAATAGCTATAAAAGACTTGTCCCAGGGTATGAAGCGCCTGTATATAAAGCATGGAGTATTGCAAACCGCTCTGCTTTAATCAGAGTTCCTGCTAAACGTGGAAGTGCAACAAGAATTGAGCTTCGCTCTCCAGATCCATCTTGCAATCCTTATTTAGCTATGGCAGTACTATTAGGTGCTATTTTAGACGGTATTGAAAATAAAATCGAACCGCCTCAACCTGTTGATAAAAATATCTACGAAATGAGCATAAATGAGCATCAAAATGCAGGTATTGAATCGCTTCCAGATAGTCTTATTAATGCGGTTAATATGCTAAAAGAAGATGAAGTCATTAAAGATTCCCTAGGTTCTCACATAGTCAATGAATTTGTAACAGCCAAACAAATCGAATGGGATAAATATCGAACCTATGTTACCCAATGGGAGCTTGATTCATATTTAAATGCTTATTAGTAAAACCCGCCAATTGGCGGGTTTTAAGTATTATTTTTAATCAAATCCTGAGTATACTTATTTTTATGAAATTTTTCTTTTAAATCATCATCAAATTTGATTTTTTTAATTCTTTTTTCAACAGTATCAAAATAATAAAATCTTTTACAGTTATCTTTTATTGTTATTTTTGAAAAACCAAGATTTTTAGTTGAAATTATTTTAACATTATTACTATTTAAAATCTCAATTGTTTGATAATGCGGATGATTAAACATATTAAAGCCCGCAGAAATGAGAGCATAACTTGGCTTGATATTTTTAATCATTTTATCGTCAATAGAAAATTTAGCACCATGATGACCAACTTTTAAAATTTCAATATTATTTGGAAGATACTTTTTAATATTCTCATACCCCTTAACACCACAATCGCCCATAAAAAGAATATTCTTATCTTTATATGTTAATAAAGTTACGATTGATGATTCATTTTCATCAGGCAAATTTGCTTTAAAAATCTTGATTTTGATATCTTTTTCACAATAAATTTCTTGATTATTTTTTGCAATTTTATAATTCAAATTATTTTTATTTAAATAATCAAAAATTTCTTTTGAGGTTATAGATTTGACATTATTGCTTTGCAAAAATATTTCATTCACCTTAGTTGATTGAACAATATCTAAAACACCACCGCAATGGTCGGAATCAAAGTGAGTTACTATAAGTTTTTCAAGCTTATTTATTCTCTCATTCCTTAAATATTTATTGATAACAATCTGGGCACTTGTAACGCTACGATATGTTTTTCTACCCGTATCAATCATAATAAATTTATTTTTAGGCGTTTTAATTAGAAAACTATCAGCATTTCCTACATCAAACATAATTATCTCAAGATTTTTCTTAAAATAATCAAATTTAGCAAAACTAAAAAGAAAAATCACCAAACAAACACAAATTGCATAAATTATTTTCTTATTTTTAAAGTTATATTTTATAAGAATAACAAATAAACTAAGCAAAAGCCAAAACATAAAAATCTGAAATACGCTAAAACCCATAATAGAAATCAATGAAAATTTAAACGAAGCAAAAAATTCACTAATATTAACCAATAAATTCAACATTGGATTTGCCACTATATCAAAAATATATGTTAAAGGCTCATTTAAAATCGGAACAAGAGCAATTATTGAACTTACAAAACCAATAAAACTCAATATTCCGACAAAAGGAACAACCGCAATATTGGCTAAAACACTAAGAGGAATAAAATTATTAAAATAATGCATCTGCAAAGGTATTACACACAATTGTGCAATCAAAGGAACACAAATTATTGAAGCCAAAGCAGATGGCGAAAATAAAAATAAAAAATATTTTGAAATTCTCGAACGGTTTTTATATTTTTCTTTAAATCTTTTATCATATTTTTCAAATTTAGAAATAATTATAGGACAAAACGCCACAAGCCCTATTGTCACAACAAAAGATAATTGAAAACCTACATCAAATAGCATTTTAGGACTAAACAACAACATCAAAAAACCGACAAAGAAAACCAAAGCCAAAGAATCTGCGTTTCTATTTATAATTTTCCCAACAAGAACAAACAAAAGCATAATAGATGCTCTCAATATTGAAGGCGGAAAACCTGTCATAAAAGTATATAATACAACAAAACCTGCACCTAAAAGTATCGAAAGATTATAAGGAAAACGAACCAAACTTGCAAGCCACCACCAAATTCCATAAATCAAAGCAACATTTAAACCACTTGCAGCAAGCAAATGTAACAAGCCTGAATTTTTAAAATTTTCTTTTACTGTATCATCAGGGTTAATTGTTTCATTACCAAAAACAATACCACCCAAAATCTCAAGATTTGGAGATTTTATATTCTTAGAATGACGAATTAATATTTTGTTCCTTGTCTTTTCAAATTTATTTAAAATATAATACCATTTTTCATCTAAATTTCCGCTAAAATCCGGTTCTTTAAGTTTTTCAAAATCATCAGCATACAAAATATTTTTAACATCATTATTTAAAAGATATTTTCTATAATCAAACTGATAAGGATTAGAAGGACTAATCGGATGACGGAGTTTTCCTTTAATAGAAGCGTAATTTCCGATAGATATTTTATCTTTATATTTTTCAATCCCATCAATACTAACTAAAAATTTTGTATTTAAATTGTTGAAATTTTTATTTTCAATTTTTACATCTTTTGCAATAAAATAAAACTTAATTCTATCATTTTTAATTGAAATATCAGATGAGCTTACTATATAACCTTCAATTTTTGCATTATTTGAATAAAATTCATCTAAAGCTGAAGATAAACTTTCAGAATAATTCGCTCTTATTAAACCTATGAAAAATATTAAATAAAGAATTAAAAGTTTTGATAAACCATATTTGAAAATCAACAAAATTAAAGACAGCAAAACAAATACAATAAAAGAAAACAATATCTCGCAATCATAAAAAGAACCAACCAAACCAAAAATAAAGAATATTGTTATTAATAAAGTAAATAATTTTGTATATGAAAAAATCTCTTTCATCTAATCAAATAAGGCATTTATAAAATCATCTTTATTGAAATCTATAACATCATCAATTTTTTCACCAATTCCGATTAATTTTGTAGGCAATTTTAAATCTTTTGCAATTGAAAAGATTATCCCGCCCTTGGGAGTACCATCCAGCTTAGTTATAGCAATTGATGAAATATCTACCGCTTCATTAAAAACTTTCGCTTGATTTAAACCATTTTGTCCTTGAGAACCGTCAAGCACCAAAATTGTTTCAAGATTATCATCTTCAA
>CALUZF010000064.1 GCA_944325165.1 Candidatus Gastranaerophilales bacterium | reverse complement strand
AAGAAAAATACATATTTATTATTTGAAGGCGTAATATTCTCTCAAATACCAGTATTTATATTTTTATTGTTATACTTTAAACACCTAGTTGTAATTAAATTTTTATTCGCAAATTTAATTACAATATTTACTGGTTTAAAGCTTTACAGATTAATTTTTCACTATTATTTATTTAACTTTAAACCTACTAAAAAAGTTTTGATAATAGGAAATAACTCCTATTCAAAATTAATTGCTGATGAAATAATTAATAAAAAAGCATTAATGATGAATGTTGTTGGGTTTGTTGAAGATTTTTCACAAGAAGATATTATTGAAGATAAGAGTTATAAAATATACAAACAGCCAGTTGATTTATCAAAACTAATAAAAGAAAAAAGGATTGATATAGTTGTTATAGCAAATAAACAACGACTAAATGATGAATTACTTTCAACTTTGGTTCTAGAAATTCCAAGGCACGTTAAACTTTATAGAATGCCAGACATGTATGAAATGATTACTGGTAAATTCTTCATAGACAAACAGTCGGTAAATAAATTATTCTATGATTTTATGAACAAACGTTCTATTGTTTATGATATTTGTAAAAGAATTTTTGATATTGTATCAGCTTTAATTATTCTATCTGTTACATTCCCAATTCTTTTCTATGTAGGAATTCGTGTAAAAATGGCTGATGGAGGAAAAGCTATTTATACACAAAATAGAATTGGTAAAGGTGGAAAAGTATTCAAATGCTACAAACTTAGAACAATGTACTCAAATGATTATATCCCTAAAAATGTGCAACAAGGTGGATATGCTCAAAATCAAGATTCTGATGATAGAGTAATTCCATTTTGCAAATTTGTTAGAAAAGCTCGTTTTGATGAAATCCCTCAAATGATAAATATTTTAAAGGGAGAAATGTCTATTGTTGGTCCAAGAACTGAATGGGAAGATTTGGTTAAATTATATTCAAAAGAAATTCCTCATTATATTTGTCGCCAATGGACGAAAACAGCGTGGACAGGCTGGGCACAAATTAATCAAGGTCATTGTATAAATAATGACGATGTAGCTGAAAAATTGCAATATGATTTGTATTACCTCAAACACAGAAATGTGTTGTGGGAAATCGGAATTCTAATAAAAGCAGTATTCTTGGCTCTAGGAGGAAGACATGGATAATGAATTAAAATTTAGTGTTCTTATACCTATTTATTATAAAGAAAATCCTGAATACTTTAATACCGCACTAGAAAGTATTGTTAATCAGACTTTAATGCCCAACGAAATAGTTATTGTTAAAGATGGGGTTTTGACTGAAGCTCTTGAAGATGTTATCGCAAAATATCTTTCCAAATATCCAGAATTATTTAATATTGTAGCTTTAGAAGACAATGTAGGCCAGGGCAAAGCGAGAAATGCTGGCTTGCAAGCTAGTAAATATAATTATGTTGCTTTAATGGACAGTGATGATATTGCAAGAAATGATAGATTTGAAATTCAAATAAATTATATGGAACAAAATCCAGATATTGATGTTGTGGGCTCTTTTATAACTGAATTTGAAAACAATCCTAAAGTTATTGAATCAATAAAAGTGGTACCGATAACGCACGAAGCTATATATAACTTTGGTAAATGGCGTAGTCCAATGAATAATATGACCATTATTTACAAAAAAGATAAAGTTTTAGAAGTTGGGGGGTATAATTCATTCAACTTTGGCGAAGATTATTTGTTATTTGCCAAAATGCTTATGAATGGTTGTAAGTTTCATAACTTTGAAGAGTGCTTAGTAAATGCACGAGCTGGCTCAAGAATGCTCGCAAAACGAGTTGGCTGGAATAAAATTAAACAAGAATTTTTATTATTTTATGAGTTCAGAAAAATGGGATACATAAATAATTATCAGTTTGTAAGAAACGTAACCTTGAAGTTTTTGTTGCGTGTAATTCCAAATTGGTTGAGAAGTTGGATATATAGAAAGTTGTTGAGGAAATAATATCAAAATGGATGTATCAATAATTTTTGTAAACTATAAAACAAAAGATCTAACAATCGACGCAATAAATTCAGTTATTGAAAAAACCGATGGTCTTGATTATGAAATTTTTGTAGTTGATAACAATTCACAAGATGGTTCAATTGAAGCAATTGAAAACAAATTTCCAAATATAAACATAATCAAAAACCCAATAAACGCAGGATTTGGTGCAGCAAACAATCTAGCAATAAAAAAAGCAAAGGGGAAATACATCTTTTGTTTAAATACAGATACATTATTAGTTAATAATGCTATCAAAATAATGTTTGATTTTATGGAAAAAGAAACAAACGCAAATGTAGCTGCCTGTGGTGGACTTTTATTAACAACAGAAGAAAAACAACAAATGTCCTATGGCGTATTTCCTAATTTAATAAACTGTAATGCATTTCATTGGTTGTTAGGATATTTGTTTCCTCAAACAAAAAATAGACCCATTAAAGAAATAACAGAAGTTGATGTTGTAATTGGGGCTGATATATTTTTTAGAAAATCTGTTTTAGATGAAGTTGGTTTATTTGATGAACGATTCTTTATGTATGCAGAAGAAACTGATTTATGTAAAAGAATAAAAGATAGAGGATATTCAATAAAAATAAATCCAGAAGCGAAAATAATACATTTAGAAGGTAAATCGACAAGTGGACTATTAAATAACGCAAAATTAAGAGTGATTAGTAAGTACAAATATGCTCATAAACACCAATCTTGGCTAAGTATCTTTTTTATTAAATTTACATATATTTTATTTCACACGATAGGGTATTTGTTTTCATTTGATAAAAATCATTTAGCTTTAATAAAAATGCATTTTAAGGGGTAATACTTTGACATTTAAAAATAATTTATATTACTTGTATTTTATAGTACTTATATTGAATTTTTTACCGGCATTTGTTCTGTACTTAGTACCTAACACTCCTGTGAATATTTGGTTTGAATTTTTATTTATAATACCATTATTTGCTATTGTATTGTTGTATAAAAATAATTTTGCAAAATTTGTATATATTTTAAAAAGAACACCTATATTTAGATACTATATTATATATATATCAACAATAAGTGCGGTTACATTATTAAATATTTGTTTGGGATTATATAACGCACCAATTGGATATTATTTTATTAAAATGTACAGATTTATTTTATCTTGCACATTGATTTATATGTTGCCATTATTTGGTATTTTTATAAAAGTTAATTATAGAAAAATCATAAAAACTTTTTTATTTTGTTCTTTTTGTATATTTATACTTAGTATTATTCAGTTTTTCATATTTACACTTAAAATTCAACCATTAATTAGTGTTTTGGATTTTTTTACTAATGCTAGATATGTATTATATAAGGATTTTCAATGCGTTCAAAACATCGGCAGAGTTTACTGCACATTCGGAGAACCAAGTGGTTTAGGGCAATTTATTTTTATAACAATGCCAATTATAATGAAACTGTCAAGTGCAAAGTTCAAAATATTTAATAACAAATACTTAAATTTTCTAATAAAACGTACAGCCGTACCATTCATGTTGATTACGGTTATATTAACAAAATCCCCAATATATTTAATATTATGTGGTATTGAATATTTTATATTACTAATAATTTTTAATATAAAACTGATAAAAAAATACCTTATACAAGTTTTTTTGTTTATAATTACATTCTTATCTTTTTTTGTATATATATATATTGCACACAAAGAAGCAATTGAATCTACTTATATATTTAGAATATTACAAACGATGTATGCAATCGGTGATTTTAATAAGCTTGTATTCTTTGAACCGTCCTTAGCGACAAGAATAGTTTCATATTCTGCACAATTTGGAGCATTTTCAAAGAGAATAGTATTCGGTTGTGGAATTAATAATGTTGAAGTCTTTTTAAATTCCTTTTATTTGCAATCAACAAATCTATCATTTACCCCTGAAAACATAGCTACATATCTTAACAAGCCTCATTGGGTAGGTGTTAATAGAAGTTTTTTCTGGACTTCATTAGCAGAAACCGGAATTTTAGGGATATTTAGTTATTTATTGTTTATATACAAAAACTTTTCATTTCTCAATCAAATGAAAAGATTATGTTATGGGATAGATAAAGATTTTATTCACGGACTTTATTGGTCAATGATTTCAATTGTTATTATATCTTTTTATAATCTCGGTACTGATAATAATTTTATGTGGCTTATTTTCGGTTTTATACCGATGTTATTATACTTGCAATTAAGAGAAAGGGATATGTAAATGATTTCTATTTTAAAGTATTTTGTTGAAAAAAGCACCTTAAAAATAATAGGTTTATTATTGAATTTTTTTGTTCACAAAAATAAAAAATATATAGCTCTTGGTTTAAGAACTCCAAAATGCACTTCGAATTCTTTAAAAGATTATTTTATGCATAATACAAAATATTTATTTTTATATCTAATGAGTCAAAATAAATTAAAAGCAGTATATTTATGTGATGATACAAAAATATTGAGTAAATTTAAAAAGTGCGGTTTTAAAAATATTTATAAAAGAAAAAGCTTAAAAGGTTTATTCTATTCGTTAATATCAAAATATTGGGCATATGATGATTCAAAATTATGTATAAATAATATGATATTATCCGGAAAAACTATAGGTATAAATCTATGGCATGGTATTCCTTTGAAAAAAATTGGGTATGACATAAATGATAATATAAAAAATTTAAAACCAGCAATATTTAAAATATTCGATTTAATTAAACAAAAAGATTCATATTACATAGTTAATTCTGAGTATGAACAATCTTGTTATGAAACAGCCTTTTTAACATCAAAAGATAACATTAAAATTATTGGCTCTCCAAGACTCGATGTTTTATTACATGATATTCCTCATTCGGATTTGTTTATGGAAGAAGATTTTGCCAATATTAAATCTTTCAAAGAACAAGGTAAAAAATTATTCTTTTATACTCCAACTTTTAGGGATACAGGGAAAGATATTTCGGGGTGGTTGAAATCTGATAGATTAAGGCAATTTTTAAAAGATAATAATGCAATTTTAGTTTGCAAATTACATTTCGCAGATAAAAATTCACTTAATTTTGACTTACCTAAAGAATTTTACAAAATGGACAGTGATTCTGATATTTATCCAGTTTTAAAATATTCAGATGCATTAATTACTGATTATTCTTCAATTTATTTTGATTACTTATTATTAGATAAACCTATTTTATATTATCCAATTGATTTAGAAGAATACCAAGAAAAATGTAGAGGTTTTTACAGACCTTATGAAGATCTTACTGCAGGTGTTAAAGCATACAACGAAGATGAACTTGTTTCTGCAATGAATGATGTTATAAATGAGGTCGATAATTATAAAGAAAAAAGAAAACTTTTGCGAGACAAAATGTTTAAATATCAAGACGGTAAAAATTGCGAGCGGGTTGTTGAATGGGTTAGGAGTTTAGACAAATAATGGCAGGGGAAAAGAAACGGTTATTGGAAAATTTTATATCGCTCGGAGCTTTGCAGATTGTATCTTATGTAATACCATTAATAAGTTTGCCATATCTTTCAAGGGTTTTGGGTGTTGAAAAGTTCGGGCTTGTGTTTTTTGCATTTGCTTTTATGCAGTATTTTATTATGCTCACAGATTACGGTTTTGAACTCTCTGCGACAAGAGAAATTGCAATTAATCGACATAACACAAACAATCTTTCAAATATATTCAGTTCTGTTTTGTTTGTAAAATTTCAGCTTTTAATTGTTAGCTTTATAATTCTATGTTTGATGGTTTTGTTTATTCCCAAATTTACACAATATTGGAAAGTCTTTTTGCTATCATTTTTGATGGTTGTGGGAAACGCAATTTATCCTGTTTGGTTTTTTCAGGGAATGGAGCGGATGAAATACATTACATTCTTAAATATTCTCTCTAAAACAATATTTCTTGTTTTGATTTTTGTATTTGTAAAACAACAATCAGATTATGAAATAGTGCCATTACTAAACTCATTAGGATTTTTAGTTTCTGGAATGATTGGTTTATTTTTTACTTTTAAAACATTTAAAATAAAATTTTACATGCCAAAGTTAACTTCAATAAAAAAACAGTTCAGATATAGTTCAGAATTTTTCTTATCAAGAATTTCGGTTACAGCTTTAACAAACACAAACACATTTTGTCTTGGTTTAATTTCTTCAAATGTTGCAGTTGGATATTATGTTGCTGCAGAAAAAATTTTATTAGCACTAAAAGGTCTTCAAATGCCAATAAAAAATGCTCTATACCCGTATATATCTAAATATAAAGATTTAAAATTCTATAAAAAAATTTATTTCCCAATAGTTATATCGAATTTTTTGATTTGTTTAATAATGTTTATTTTTGCAAAAGAACTTATTATTTTATTTTATGGAAATGAAATGGTTAAAGCATACAAAATTTTAAGAATATTTTGCTTTGTTACAATGGTCACTTGTCCATCTACTCTAGTCGGATATCCTTTGTTAGGTGCTATGGGATATACAAAAGAAGCAAACAGAGCCGTAATTATTGCTTCAACGTGTCATCTTTGTGGACTTTTAGCTCTTTATCTTTTAAACAAAATGAATGCTTATTCAATAGCTTATTTAATTATAATTTCAGAAATATTTCTATTCATTCTATGGGGAAGTTATATTTTTAAATACAAATTATTAAACACAAAATCAGAAACGAGGATATAAATGATTAAAAAAATTTATCATTCAATTTTAAATAATGTAAAACAAGAAAAAATTAAAAAATTATTGGAAATAAATAATTATTTAAATAGTTATGACTATAACTCTGATTATTTGTCAAACACTCCTCTTGAAAATAATGAAAATTATATTTGGCAATTATGGTTTCAAGGAGAGAACAATGCTCCACATATAGTTAAACAATGCGTAGAAAGTATTAAAAATTTTCATCCTGAAAAAAAGATTGTTGTTGTAGATGAAACTTCAATTGATAATTATCTTGAAATTCCTCAGTTTATAAAAGATAAATACAAACAAAAAATTATTTCAAAAGCACACTATTCGGATTATATTCGGACTTGCTTATTAGCAAAATACGGTGGGATATGGATTGATGCGACCGTTTTATTGACAGATAAAATTCCTGATGAAATATTAAATCAAGATTTCTATGTTTTTAAGAATCCAATATGGTTTGAATATAAAAAAGTTCCATCTGAAAATTTATTTAAAGTATTTTTATCGATTGATGCAGAAGCGGGTTTTTATGGTTCTAACTGGTTTATAGTTTCAAAATCGAATAATTTGATCATGAAATTACAAAAACAATTATTAGAAGAATATTGGAGAAAAGAAGATACTTTAATGCACTATTTTATGTATCATTTTATTTTTTCCAAGCTCTTAATAAATAATAACGAATGTCGTGAAATTTTTGAAAAAATGTTATCAGGTTCAAATAAAGCTCCGCATTATTTGCAAAATGTATTTAACAGAAAATTTTGTTCATTAGAATTTGAGACAATAAAAAAAACAACTTCTATACATAAACTTACATATAAATTTGATAAAGTAATACCAAATTCATTTTTAGACAGAATTTTAAAAAATTATAAGGAGAATCAATGAAAAGAGTATTAACATATGGAACTTTTGATGTTCTGCATTATGGACATATAAATTTATTAAAACGAGCAAAAGCTCTAGGTGATTACTTAATAGTTGCTCTATCAAGTGATGAGTTTAATAAAATTAAAAATAAAAAATCTTATTATACATATGAACAACGAAAAAAAATATTAGAGGCTTGTAGATATGTCGATTTGGTAATTCCAGAAGACAATTGGGAACAAAAAATTTTAGATGTCCAAACATACAAAGCTGATATTTTTGTAATGGGTGATGATTGGGAAGGGAAGTTTGACTTTTTGAAAGAATATTGTGAAGTGATATATTTACCAAGAACTCCCGATGTTTCATCCACTCAAACAAAAGACTATTTAAATAAAACAATATAAAGGAGAACACATGGAACAGCAAAAATTAAATTACTACTGTCCGCAGGACGAATTAGACGAAGAACTTACTATCGACTTAAAGAAAATTTTTCTTGCACTTTGGAGCAGAAAGTTCCTTATTGCAAAAATATTTGTCGCAGTTTTTCTATTCTTTGTTTTGATGACTTTTATTTCTACAAAGAAATACACAGTTGATGCAGATTTGTACATCAACAAGACAAACAGTTCAAACATGGCTGAAATCAATCCTTATTTTATTTCAGAAGTTGGAACAGGTGGTGGAATGGCTGCCCTAATGTCAGGTGGTGGAAACCTCATGAATGAACTTGAAATTATGCAATCACCTCTTGTGATTGATAAAGTCATTCAAGAAAATGATTTGCGTTTCAAAAAATTATTCGGAATTATTCCAACAGTAAAAACAGGAAAACCTTTGACTACGGAAAAATTCTTGAAGAAAAAAGTATCTTTTGAAAATAAAAAAGGTACAAATGTCGTAACAATAAGTTATAAAGACAAAGACAAAGAACTTGCATACAATGTTGTAAATTCCATAATAAACAACTATATCGCTCTGCACAAAGAACTTAACAGCGAAAAATCCAAGTCCGATAAAACTGTTCTTGAGGCAGAATACAAACAGGCTAAAGCAGATTTGGATAAAAAAATGAATTCACTTAATGGTATGCCTGCAAATTCAATGACCGGTTCAGGCGGACTTACTGCGATGAGTGCCTTCTCAAAGTCTGCTCAAAAAGCATTATCCGGCATTCAAGGACAGTATGTCAGTGGTCTAAAATCAGAAATTGCACTACGTGAAGATGCCGAAAAAGTTGCAGAACTTGCTAAAAAATTAGAATGGGCAAAACTTGTAGATAATATGTCTGAATCATCAAATGTTGTAGTTTTAAAAGAGCCAAGACACCT
>CALUZF010000063.1 GCA_944325165.1 Candidatus Gastranaerophilales bacterium | reverse complement strand
CAAAATATAAAAATGATGAAATTTTAATCAAAGGGGTTGAATTTGATTGCTTTTATAAAATGTCTTTATTGCATATTCTAGGCTATGGCATAGATGTTGAAAATGAAAAAATAAATGCGCTTTGCGCTAAAAATGAAAAAGAGCAAAAAGATGATATTGTCCGTCTTTTTAAATCAAGACATCCAAAAAAAGTAATTGATGCTATCCATAGCGCAGGCGGTCTTGCAGTTTTAGCTCATCCTTGTTGTTGTAATGTTATAAATTTAGATAATTTTGTATCAAAATTAAAAAAATTAGGCTTAGATGGCATTGAAACATATTATCCTTATGATAGATTTAGAGGAATAGTTAAGTTTTCATCAAGAAAAGAACCTTATATATTAGCTAAAAAATATGACCTAATTCAAACAGGCGGCTCTGATGAGCATGGTAGTTTAATATAGTTTACTTAGTAAACTAATAATTTACATAATAAATAATTATTGGTATAAAAAATGGCGGAGTTAATTTCCGCCATTTAATTTATTTTGATTTAAGATTATTCTTTAGTATATTCAGCGTCAATTACATCATCATCTTTTTTATCTGATGTATTTTCGCTTTGTGCATCGCCTGAGGCATTACCTTGTTGGCTTTCTTGTTGAACTTGTTGATAAGCTGCTTGAGAAATTGCATACATTGTTTGTTGCAAATCTTCTGATAATTTTTTCAATTCATCATTAGATTTGTTTGTATCTAATGCTTCTTTTAGAGCTTTCTTTTGTTCTTCAAGTTTTGTTTTATCAGAGTCTGAAATTTTACCTTCAAAATCTTTAACGATTCTATCAGCTGCACCGATTAAAGATTGAGCATTATTTTTGACTTCTGCTTCTTCTTTTTTCTTTTTATCAGCTTCAGAATTCATTTCAGCTTCTTTAACCATTCTATCTATATCTGATTCAGATAAGTTAGATGAATTTGTGATTGTGATTTTTTGTTCTTTATTTGTAGCTTTATCTTTAGCTGTAACGTTCACGATACCGTTTGCGTCAATATCAAATGTAACTTCGATTTGAGGCATGCCTTTCATTGCCGGCGGGATACCGTCTAATCTGAACATACCTAGGGATTTGTTATCACTTGCCATTGGTCTTTCACCTTGTAGAACGTGAATATCAACCGCTGTTTGGTTATCATCTGCTGTTGAGAATGTTTGAGATTTTGAAACAGGGATTGTTGTATTTCTTGGAACCAATGGAGTCATAACGCCACCTAGTGTTTCAATACCTAATGTTAGAGGAGTTACATCTAATAATACGATATCTTTAACTTCACCGGCTAAAACACCAGCTTGGATTGCTGCACCAACTGCAACAACTTCATCAGGGTTAACTGATTGGTTAGGATCTTTTCCTGTATATTCTTTAACTAATTGTTGAACAGCAGGGATACGAGTTGAACCACCAACAAGCACAACTTCATTTAAGTCTGATTTTGAAATGCCTGCGTCTTTAATTGCTTTTTCAACAGGAACTTTACATCTTTCTAACAAATCATGTGATAATTCTTCAAATTTAGCACGAGTTAAATTCAAGTCTAAGTGTTTTGGACCTGTTGCGTCAGCTGTGATAAATGGAAGATTGATATTTGTTTGAACAACGCTTGATAATTCGCATTTTGCTTTTTCAGCTGCTTCTTTTAATCTTTGCATTGCTTGTTTATCATTTCTTAAATCAATGCCTTCTTGTTTTTTGAATTCATCGCATAACCAATTGATAATTTTTTCATCAAAATCATCACCACCAAGATGTGTATCACCTGATGTTGATAATACTTCATGAACGCCATCACCAATTTCAAGAATTGAAACATCGAATGTACCACCACCAAGGTCGAATACTAAAACTTTTTCTGAAGTTTGTTTTTCAAGACCGTATGCTAAAGCAGCAGCTGTTGGTTCATTTACGATACGAAGAACGTCTAAACCTGCGATTTTACCAGCGTCTTTTGTTGCTTGTCTTTGAGCGTCGTTAAAATAAGCAGGAACTGTAATAACTGCACTTGTAACTTTTTCTCCAAGATAAGTTGAAGCGTCGTCTGCTAATTTTCTTAAAATCATAGCGGAGATTTCTTGCGGAGTATAGTCTTTACCGTCTATATTCTTTTTGTAATCTTCGCCCATGTGGCGTTTGATTGAAATAATAGTGTTTTCAGGGTTTAAGATTGCTTGTCTTTTTGCAAGTTGACCAACTAATCTTTCTCCGTTTTTTGCAAAACCAACAATTGAAGGGGTTGTACGAGAACCTTCAGCGTTAGCAATAACAGTAGGTTTACCGCCTTCCATAACGGCAACAACTGAGTTTGTTGTACCTAAGTCAATACCAATTGTTTTAGCCATAACTTATATTTCTCCTATAAAGATTATTTATTTCTTATGACTATAAGATAACACCGTTTTTTGTAATTCTTTAAAAAATAAACAATTTCTTAATGTTTTAATTAAAAATTTAAAAGGGCTCATTTGAGCCCTTTAGATTAATCTTTTTTTGTTTCTTCTTGTACTTGATTTTTCTTTGCTATTTTTTCTCTAACTTTTGCTTCAATTTCAGCTAAAATATCTGGGTTTTGCTCTAAAAATTCTTTTGCTTTTTCTCTTCCTTGCCCCATTTTCTCGTCGTTATAGCTAAACCAAGCACCCGCTTTTTTAATAATATCGTAATTTATAGCAACATCAATGATGTTACCTAAAGCGCAAATTCCTTTTCCATAGATAATATCAAATTCGCAAACTTTAAACGGTGGAGCTACTTTATTTTTAGCAACTTTAACACGAACTCTGCTTCCTATATCTTCATTATCTTTGTTTTTAATGCTATCGCAGCGTCTTATATCTAAACGTACTGAAGAATAGTATTTAAGAGCTTGTCCGCCCGTTGTTGTTTCTGGATTTCCAAACATAATACCGATTTTTTGTCTTAATTGGTTGATGAAAATTACTGTTGTATTTGTTTTTGAAACGATAGCAGTAAGTTTTCTTAAACCCTTAGACATTAAACGAGCTTGAAGCCCCATTTGTTGCTCATCCATAGCTTTTTCAATTTCAGCTTTAGGAACAAGAGCTGCAACTGAATCCACAACAATTACATCAATAGCACCTGAGCGAACTAATTCTTCTGTGATTTCTAAAGCTTGTTCACCTGTATCTGGTTGAGATATTAAAAGTTGATCAATATCTACTCCTAAATTTCTAGCATATTCTGGATCAAGCGCATGTTCTGCGTCAATATATGCTGCAATACCGCCTCTTTTTTGAGCATTTGCAACGATGTGTTGAGCTAGTGTTGTTTTACCTGATGCTTCAGGGCCATAAATTTCAATAATTCTTCCTCTTGGAACACCGCCTATACCTAGCGCTATATCAAGAGCTAATGCGCCTGTTGGTATACATTCACAATCAACGCTTGTTTTATCTCCAAGGCGCATGATTGAACCTTTACCAAAATCTTTTTCAATTTTATCCAATGCTAATTTTAGCGCTTTATTTTTACCTTCTTGGATGGCTTTTAAATCATTTTCATCTGTTGCTGTTGGGCACATAAATTTTCCTCACTTCCCTAATCTTTCTAATTATTATATAATAAATTTTATGAAAACAGTAGAACTTAACAATTTTGAAATAGGCGGGGATAAATTAACAATTTTGGCGGGTCCTTGTGCTATGGAATCGGAAAAAATATCTTTTGAAACCGCTGAAAAATTAAAGGAAATTTGTAAAAAATTAGATATAAATTTTGTTTTTAAAACTTCTTTTGATAAAGCTAATCGCTCATCTTTGGATTCATATCGGGGTTTGGGCATGGATGAAGGTTTAAAGATTTTATCAAAAGTTAAAAAAGAATTAAATGTTCCTATTGTAACTGATATCCATGAAGCATGGCAGGCTGAGCCAACTTCTAAAGTTGCGGATATTTTGCAAATTCCAGCCTTTTTGTGCAGACAAACAGATTTATTAGTTGCAGCAGCAAAAACAGGTAAAATTGTAAATATTAAAAAAGGACAATTTTTGTCCCCATATCAAATGAAATCTATTGCAAAAAAAGTTGTAGATTCTAATAATGATAAAATTTTGATTACAGATAGAGGAACATCATTTGGCTATAATAATCTTGTAGTTGATATGAGAGGTGTTCAAATTATTCAAGATGATTTAGGTTATCCTTTAGTTTTTGATGCTACTCATAGCGTTCAAATCCCAGGGGGTCATGGAGCTTGTTCATCAGGCGAGAGAAGATTTGTTGAATTATTAGCAAAATCAGCAGTTGCAGCAGGTGCTAAGGCTTTATTTTTTGAAATTCATCCAAATCCAAAAGAAGCGCTTTGTGATGGCGATAATATGCTTCCTTTGTATGAATGCGAAAAAACTTTTGATATTTGCAATAAAATATTTAAATTGGTTAATTAATTATTCATATCTTAGCGCATCAATTGGATTTAAAAGACTTGCTTTATAAGCTGGATAATAACCAAAACCAATTCCAACAAGTCCAGAAAATCCAAAGGATAATAAAATTGGCATAATTGATATTACAATTGCAGTTGCAAAGATTTTGCCTATCAATAATGCTATAATTATTCCTGCTATAACTCCAATCAGACCGCCAATTAAAGATAAAACAAGGGCTTCAATTAAGAATTGAGTTCTTATATCTTCCGCTCTTGCGCCTATTGCCATTCTAATGCCTATTTCTTTTGTTCTTTCTGTTACTGATACAAGCATAATGTTCATAATGCCTATACCTCCTACAACAAGAGAAACAGAAGCAATTGAAGCTAATAAAATTGCAAAAGTTTGAACTGTTGATTTCATTTTTTCTTGAAATTCTGCTGAATTTCTTATTTTGAAATCATCCTCTTGTGTTTTTCCAAGGTTATGAGTTCTTCTTAAAATTTCTTCTATATCTTTTTCGGCTATATTTGAATCTTCTATTGATTTAGCTTTTACAATAATTTGATTAACAGACCCCGGAAAATCTGTTCCAAAAACTTTTCTTTGAGCAGTAGTTAGAGGAATGAAAATTAAATCATCTTGATCCATAGGTCCAGATTGACCTTTAGGAACGAGTGTTCCTACTACTTTAAAAGGCACATTTCCAATCCTTAGAGTTTTTCCTATCGGATTAACATCCCCAAAAAGCTCTGTTTCAATTGTTTTTCCGATGATTGCAACTTTTGCCGCATTTCTATCATCATCAAGAGTAAAGCTTTTTCCAAGATTTATTTCATAATTTTTTGCATATAAATATGGTGTAGTTATTCCATAAACAGTAGTTGACCAATTTTGGTTTCCATACATTACTTGTTTAGATGAGCTTAAAAGAGGTGCAACTACCTCAACTCCTCTTGCTTGTTTTCTTATAATTTCTGAATCTTTTATGCTAAGAGTAGGTTTTGTGCCTGCCCCCATTGAAACTCCGCCTGTTTTAGCCGTTGCAGAACGAATAGTCAAGAGGTTTGAGCCCATAGACTCCATATTTTCCTGCACTTGCTTATTTGCACCGGAGCCTATCGCAAGCATGATAATAACCGCTGCAACACCGATAATTATGCCTAATGAGGTCAAAGCAGAGCGCATTTTATTAACATATAGAGAATTTAGTGCTATTTTTAAAGTAGATTTAAAATCTATCATGTTTGCCTTGTCCTTTGTTTTTCCCATTCGTTTTTTGGCAAGTCTGATACGATTTTGCCATCTTTAAATTTTATAATTCTTTTTGTATATTGAGCAATATCAGGTTCATGGGTTACTAATACTATGGTTTTTCCGTATTTTTCATTAAGATTAACAAAAAATTCCATAACATCGATACTTGTTTTTGTATCTAAATTTCCTGTAGGTTCATCTGCTAAAATCAAAGGAGCGTCATTAACAATGGCTCTTGCAATAGCAACCCTTTGTTGTTGACCACCCGACATTTGAGAGGGCATATTGTTTTCTTTTTTGTCTAAGCCTACTATTTTTAGGGCTTCACGAGCTTTTTTATATCTTTCTTCTTCTGGTATTCCTTTATAAATCATAGGTAAACAAACATTATCAATGGCAGATGTTCTTGAAATTAAATTAAAACCTTGAAAAACAAATCCGATTTTATTATTTCTAATATCTGACAATTGATTGTTATTAAGCGAAAATATATCAACTCCATCAAGATGATATTGTCCGGATGTCGGTTTATCTAATGTGCCTAACATATTCATACAAGTTGATTTTCCAGAACCCGAAGCGCCCATGATTGCTACAAATTCGCCTTCTTCAATTTCAAAGGACACATCATTTAGAGCGTAGAAAGTTTCATCGCCCATTTCATAAGTTCTTATGGCATTTTTAACAGATATTAATGACATTAAAACATCCTGCCTGCTGTTTTTTGTGCTTGTTTTTTCTTGCTGTCGGATGATGATAGAATAACTTTATCTCCTTCTTTTATTTCATTTGAAATAATTTGAGATTTATTATCATCAGATAAGCCAATTTCAATATTATAGCGTTTCGGACCTGTTGAAGTTAAAATCCAAATTCCTTGTTTTTCATATTTTTTAGAATCTTCAAGAGTAAATTTGAAGGCTCTATTTTCAACGCAAAGAACATCTTTTGCTTCGCCTACTTTAATAGAAACATTTGCTGTCATTCCAGGGATTGCAAAGTTTTCTGAATTATCAACAGAAACAATAACAGTATATGTTACAACGTTGTTTGTTGTAGTAGAAGCAAGACGAACTTGGGTTACTTCACCATAGAATTTTTTATCTTGATAACCATCTAAAGTATAAGTTGCTTCTTGACCTACTTTAATTTTACCTATATCAGCTTCAGAAACGCTTGTTTCAATTTGCATTTTAGTTAGGTCTTTAGCTACTTCAAATAATGTTGGAGTGTTGAAGCTTGCAGCAACTGTTTGACCTACATCAACCGCTCTTGAAATAACTGTTCCATCAACAGGAGAGGTAATTTTTGAATATCTTAAATTTGTTAAATTGTTTTCTAAAGCGGCACTTTGTGCGCTAACATCAGCCTTGGCAGAATCAAGCTCTGCTTTAGCTTGAAGATAATTAGCTTGAGCTAATTCAACATCATCTCTTGAAACATAGTGTTTTTCATAAAGATGTTTGTACCTTCGATAATTATTTTTCTTATAGTTAAGTGTTGCTTGAGCTTTTGCAAATGTTGCCTTTGCATTGTTTAATTTTGCGCTTGATTGATCAACATTAGCTTGGAATAAACTTGGGTCTAACTCTGCCAATAAATCACCTTGTTTTACGGTTGAGTTGTAATCAACATATATTTTAGATACTGTTCCTGAAACTTGTGTACCTACTGTAATAGTGTTAATAGGTTTAATTGTACCAGATGCTTCAACATATTGAGTAATTGTTGCTTTAGTTACAGGTTTTGTTGTATATTTCACAGAGCCGTTTTTAACAAAGCTCATTAATAATAACAGAACAATTGAAGCGCTAATAGCTCCTATTATATATCGTTTCTTCATTTAACCCCCATTGATTTTAATAAGGTTTCTCTTGCTACATTATAATTAAACACAGCCTCTACAAAATTCAACTGCGAATTGTTGTAGTTAGTTAGTGCATCTTGTAATTCTACATAGTTATTCAAGCCAACGCTGTATCTTCCATCTGCCAATTCAAAGTTTTCGAGTGTTGCTTTAACTTTTAAATTCATTAGAGGAATTTGACGTTCTAATTGGCGCATATTGACATAGTTTGTTTGAACTTCCCAGAAGATATCTGTTTTTGCGATATTAACATTATGATATGCAATATCAAGCATACTTTCGCCTTCTTTAACTTGATAGTGTATATTCATAGGGTTTATTGAGCCAAGTCCGATACTTGCGCCTAATTGTAGCGGGCTTGAATATCTTCCGTCATATTTTGTATAACCCCAAGTTAAATCGCCTGTTATTTCTGGCATGTATTGTTTTTTAATTGCTTTTAAGGATTCTTCTTGTACTCTTGCCAACATTTCATTTGATTTTAGGTCGGGACGCATTTCAAGAGCTTGTTCAACTGCTTCTTTTTTAGATATTGCCATTGGAACAAATTCAAAATTTTGAATTATATCTTTGTGCTCAATTCCTGATGATAACATAATTAAACCGTCTTTATTAACTTTAACTTTATTTTCTGAAGGTTT
Source organism: Candidatus Gastranaerophilales bacterium (assembly GCA_944325165.1). Taxonomy (GTDB): domain Bacteria; phylum Cyanobacteriota; class Vampirovibrionia; order Gastranaerophilales; family Gastranaerophilaceae; genus RUG14156. Next base: position 838 of record CALUZF010000063.1, on the reverse strand, counting down.
AATTGTAGTTAAACTTTCGATTTTTTCTTTGTAGTTTGTTTTTAAGAAATTAAAATTCTCTGTATTTTCAACTATAAAAGGCTCGTCTTCTTGAAAAAACATTGAATTTTTTAAATTGATTAAAGCAGTTTGAAGATTATTTTGACCTTCAACAAGTTGAATTTTTGCATCTGTTAAATTAACATCAGCATTTACCACATCGATTTTAGATTTTAAACCCTCGTCAAACATTGCTTGAGTTCTTTCTTTGTTAAGGGTTTGTATTCTTACATTTTGTTCATAAATATCAAGATGGGCTAATGCTGCTAAAACTCTAAAATAATTAATTCTAACATTATAAACGACATCTAAAACATCATAATCATAATCATATTGAGCAGATTCGGTATCGTATTTTGCCATATTTATTCTTGCTGTTGTTCTTCCAAAATCCCAAATCATTTCTGAAATGCCGACATTAAAACCTGCACTATCGTTATTTGTGCTTGCGGCTGTTGCTCTTGTGTCATTATGATTGTAGCTAATTCTTCCTGTTAATTTTGGTGCATAATTAGAACGAGCTTGACCTATTCCCGATTTTGCAGCTTCAATCCTTTCTGTTGAAACGGCTAAATTCGGATTGTGATTAATTGCGTATTCTACACAATCATCAATTGACATAACAGAAAGTTTATTAAAGGGTGTTTTTGGTCTTCCTTCGGTAATTTGAGGTAATTTTATTTCTTCAACGCTTGTTTTTCTGTTATTTAATTTTTTTGGTGTGGTTGTATTATTTGAAGCGTCATCTTGTGATGTATTATTTTTATTTTTTTTAAACCAAGAAAATTTTGGCTTTTTT
>CALUZF010000062.1 GCA_944325165.1 Candidatus Gastranaerophilales bacterium | reverse complement strand
ATGCCTGTTCAATATGAAGGAATAATTAAAGAACATAATTCTACAAGGAATTTTGCAGGGCTTTTTGATGTATCTCATATGGGCGAAGTTTTTGTATCAGGAGTAGATAGTTTAAAATTTTTACAATCAATTGTTCCTCAAGATTTGAACAATTTAAAACAAGGTTGTGCTATGTATTGTCATTTGCCAAATAAAGAAGGCGGTTTGATTGATGATATTATTGTTTATAATTCAAAAAATATAATTGATAATGTTGATTATTTAATTGTTATAAATGCCTCAAGAATTGATTTTGATGTACCTTTTATGAAAGAAGAAGCTAAAAAGTTTGATGTTGAAGTAATTAATAAAAGTGATGATTTTTCAATGTTGGCGCTTCAAGGTCCAAATGCAAAATATATTATTGAAAAAATGGGTTTAAAATTGGAAAATCAGCCAAAATTCTTTACTTTTATGAATACAATTTTAGATGATTGCCCGATTTATTTAACTCGTACAGGTTATACAGGTGAAGACGGTTTTGAGCTTATTTTTGATAATGAATATTCATCAAAATTATGGAATAAAATATTATCTTATAAAGAATTTCAAGTAGTTCCCGTTGGTCTTGGTGCAAGAGATACGCTTAGATTAGAGGCGGGTTTGCCTTTGTACGGGCATGAATTAAACGAAAAAACAACTCCTGTGGAATCATCATTAGGATTTTTTATTCCAAAAGATAAAAAAGAAGATTATAACGGCAAAAATTTAATTCAAGCTCAAAAAAATAAAGAAATTCCTCTAAGAAGAAAGCTTTTTGCTTTTGTTATGGAAGATAGAACAATAGCAAGAGCAGAATATGATGTATATATTGATGGGGTTAAATGCGGTGTTGTAACATCGGGTGTGCCTAGTCCGACTTTAGGAAAAAATATCGGTTTTTGTATGATTGAATTTGATAAACTAGACAAAGATTTAGTATCAAAACTTAACAATAATGAACAAAGTCTTGGCATGACTATACAAATTATGGTAAGAAATAAATTGTATAATGCAAAAATAGTCAAAAAACCGTTCATTCAAAAAAAATATAACAAATAGGAGATAAAAATGAATATACCTGAAGGAATTTTGTGTTCAAAAACACATGAATGGGTAGCTGAAGAAGATAATCTGGCGACAATCGGTCTTACTGATTGGGCAGTAGAACAATTAGGCGATATAGTTTTTGTAGAGTTGCCAGAAGTTGGTTCAAATTTTTCTAAAGATGAAGTATTTGCAACAATTGAATCAGTAAAAGCTGCAAGTGAAATATACATGCCTGTTTCCGGAGAAGTTGTTGAAGTTAATGAAGAATTAATCAATTCTCCAGAATTAATTAATGAAGATGCTTTCGCTTCTTGGCTAATTAAGGTAAAACCTGAAAATTTCCAAGAGGATTCTCAAGGTTTAATGGAATATAACGATTATAAAGACGAAGTTCAATAAAATTTAAGAAGGTAAAATGTATAATTTTGAAGCATATAGCGCTGAAGATAGAAAAGATATGCTATCTTCAATCGGCGTCAAATCGATAGATGAGCTATTTGAAGTCATTCCAAAGCAAGCAAGAATGCAAAAATTGGAGTTGGATGATGGAAATGATGAAATATCAGCTCAATTAAACTTGAGAAAATTATCTTCTATGAATAAAACCGATTATTCTTGTTTTTTGGGTAATGGAGCGAGAAATAGGTATATTCCAAGCTTAATTGGCGATTTAGCTTCAAGATTTGAATTTTTATCTTGTTATACGCCTTATCAAGCTGAAATTTCACAAGGTTCATTAGAAATAATGTATGAATTTCAATCTTTGATGTGTACCCTAACTAATCAAGATGTTTCAAATGCTTCTGTTTATGATGGAGCAAGCGCTTCAGCTGAAGCAATATTGATGTCTGCAAGATTAACCAAAAAGAATAAAGTTTTTATAGATAAAAATATAAATGAAAACTATCAAAAAGTTATAAAAACTTATCTTTGGGCTAATGATATTGAATTTACCTTTGATGAAAATGAAAAAGACAATAATTTGTGCGCTCAAATTTATCAAACACCAAATAAATACGGCGAATTGGTTGATATGCCAAATAAAATTGATAAAGAGCTTATTATTTCAATAGTTGACTTGATGTCTTTGGTTATGTTTGAGCCTCCTAAATCAGATATAACCGTTGGAGATATTCAATCTTTTGGCATAGGTCTGAATTTTGGCGGAGCATACGCAGGTTTTATTGCTTGCAAGGATGCTTATAAAAGACAATTACCTGGAAGAATTTCCGGTAAAACTGTTGATAAAAATGGAAAAACAGCATATTGTTTAACTCTGCAAGCTCGAGAACAACATATAAGAAGGGAAAAAGCTACATCAAATATTTGTTCTAATCAAGCACTTGTTGCTTTTTGCGCTAATTTATATTTAAGAAAATTAGGAAAAACAGGACTTATAAATATAGCCGAAAAATCTTATAAAAATGCTCATAAATTGGCAGAATTATTAAAAGAGAACGGTTTTGAAATTCAAAATAAAGAATTTTTTGATGAATTTACTCTTGATGTTGGCAATAGTGATAAATTTTTAGCTTTTATGAAGGAAGAAAAAATACTTGCAGGCGCTAAGCTTGATAAAAATAGAATTTTAGTCAGTGTAAGCGAAATTAATACTGATGAAGAAATTATGAATTATGCAAATAAAGCTAAAAAATTATCTTTAGTGAGAATATAAAACAATAATAAAGTTTAATGTTATAAAAACTCCTATAAATTAAAATAAATAAAAAGGAGTTTTTTATGTGTAAAACTTATGATGCTATATATGAAATAGCTAAATTTGTAGAGTCAAACGTGTTAATCTGTAGAACTTCTAATGCTAAATTTGAAGGTCAAGTATATAAGTGCGATTGTTATTCTAACGATTGCAAATGTATTGATGGAATAATTACTCTAAAAGACGCTATTGTAACTTATTCTGATGGTCAAACAAAAGAATATGCTTGGGTTAACATTGCTTCTAAGCATATTGAAGCGTTTTCGTTTTCTTGTTGTTCTAAAGATTAAATTAAAGCTCCCTTTTTTGGGAGCTTTTTATATTTAGAAGTACATTTCTTCGTCAAATTCATCAAGATCTGATTGGAAATCTTGTGCAAAGCTTGCACTTTCATTAGCAGGCGGCTGGTCACTAAATCCGCCCATATTATTATTTGTATCATTATTGCCTAAGTCGCTATCCGGTTGTGATGGTTGAGTAGGACATTGTGTAGGCTCTTGTGTTTCAGATGGCGCAGTTTCTGGAGGTGGAAGAGTTTCAGTTGGTGTTGTATCTTCTGTTTCAGATGGCGCAGTTTCTGGAGGTGGAAGAGTTTCTGTTGGTGTTGTTGTTTCTTCATCACCAAAATCGCCCATATTGTCATCTGTATCATTGTCGCCTAAATCTGAATCGTAAGAAGGTTCTGTTTCAGATGGCGCAGTAGCAGGAGGTTCTAGAGATTCAGTCGGTATTGTATCTTCTGTTGCCTCTGTTGTTTCAGATGGGGCTGTTTCTTCTGTCGCTTCTGTTGTTTCAGTTGGTGCTGTTGTTTCTTCATCACCAAAATCACCAAAGTTATCATCTGTATCATTGTCATCTAAATCACTATCCGGTTGTGATGGTTGAGTAGGACAATATGTAGGTTCTGTTGTTTCAGATGGTGTTGTATCTTCTGTTGTTTCTGTTGGAGCAGAAGGTAGAGTTGGTTTAAGATCAGGAAGAGTTTCTTCTGATGGATCTATGTCTGGTAAATCAGGACAAGTTGTTTCTGTAGGTTCTGTTGTTGGTTCAGTAGTAGGTTCTGTTGGTTTAGTTTCTTCTTTTGGTATATCACATACAACTTGACATTCAGGATGTGCGAATGCGATTGGTTGCAAGTTGATTTTTGAATCTTCTACATCAAGACTGTTCATATCAATTATGGTGTATAAATCATCAACTGTAATTAATTTATCACCATATTCATCCAATAATACGTTATTATTGTCTATTAATTGTCTATATGCAGCCAAAACAAGAGCTTCGTATTTATCGGGATTTGACTCATAAGCTTCTTTTAAGCTTACGCCATCGGTGAATTTGATTGTATCTAGTATATCAATTGGTTTATAACATCTGTCATTTAAATTGGATAAGTCATATACTGCTTTATCCGGTATTAAATAACTTACTGTTATGTCTGTATTTCTTTCTTTTGTTAGCATATCAAGCGTAGCATCTTCATCTTCTGCGCTCATAACTGATACACCGATTCTTGGGAGTTCTAATACCACAGAACCATTGTTTTTATAATATTCTATGAACAATCTTTCTGCGTCTTCTTCTCCGCCATTAGAAAATACTTCTTTGTTTCCATTCCATACAACAACGCCATGCCAGATAGCATCTCCTGCGTATGAATCCATGGTTTCAATATCATATTCTTCAGCTAAAATTTCTTTTAGAGTTTGTATGATTTCTTCATTATTTCTTGCGCTTTTTAGGTCTTCTTTATCGATACCTACAATACCAACACCATCTTCGTTTGCGCTGTTTGCTAAAAATTGTGTGCTTAGAGTTAATTTAGTATCATAATCGTTTCTGCGTTCTGCAAAAATATTGATATCAGGTAGATATATCCTTTTTGCTTCTTTTAAATTCTTTGTAAAATCTGTTGAAAGAAGCACATCAACATCAATATTTGAAACATCCCCTTTTGTATAATCAACATATCCGTCACCGATTTGTGCAAGCATCCAAGGGTTTGCTTTTACGATATTTAATGCTGCTTGTCTGTTTATTTCTGTATCGTTTGTTTTAATGCCGTATATTTCTTCAAGAATTGTTTTTATGTCAGAAAATTCATCAATAGCATTGTTTTTTGGATTTTGAGTTAAAATAACGCTTGAGCCTATTGGTTTAATTGTCCAAGTTTTAAAATTGCCTGTAAAATCAAATGTTATAGATGGGCCATCTTTAGTTTGATTTAATTGAAAAGTGTTGTTTTCATCTAATGTATAAACCGTTGGCTCTGTTGTTCCTACATATATTCTGTCAGCTTCTGTTCCTGTTGTATTTGATGTGGGGTTAGTTTGTGTATTACTAATAGTTGTTGCGCTTGTTGTATTTTGTGTAGTTGTTGCGCTTTGGCTATATATGTTTGTTGATGGTTGAGTTGTTTCGTGTGTTTCAGGAGCTTGGGAGTTTGCGGTTTTGCCTCCAAAAAATCCAAATATTGCACCTAGAAAGATTAATCCGGCGTTTTTTATACTTTTTTGAAGATTTGATGGCTTATAATATTTACCTGTGAAGCTTATGCTGTCAGTAGCATAATTATTTAAGCGTCTTGCAGAGTTATATTTTTTGTTATAGTTTTTAAAATTTAATTGTGATGCTTCATTGATTTTCATAAAAAGCTCCCATTGTCTAGTTTTGCTGTCTATTGGTAAATACTTGTCAATAATAAAATTTGCTATATCATGAAATGTTTTTTGTTATTTTTTACATTTCTTAATGAAGTTGATGATATAAGTTTGGCAATTTGCTTTAGTATATCAAAAAATATTTTAAAAATAAAATTTGAATATTTTTTTATAAATTTCTAAAATCCTTGTTTTGACTGCTATTTAGCTTATTTGCTATTTATTATGTTAACAAATATTAAGATTGATAATTTTATTTTGTTATAGATGTATTCTATGTGGAATTGTGAATGTAGATAAGAGGCATATTAGTCGAAATGCTATATCTGCAAGTAATTTAAAAGTAAAGGCGGTAAAAATGGGATTAGCAGCAAATCAAGCTAGAAGTCTTTTGTTAGTTGCTCAAATTAGCGATTGTGAATTTAGAGCGCAACAGATTACGTTGCAAAAGGCAATTCTAGCACAACAACAAGAAGCAGCAAGTAAAGAATACGAAACTGCAACTTCAAACAGAGTTATGAGTATCACTCTTGCATCTAATGCGGTTGGAAGCTCAACCAGCATTCCTAATGATAAAGTTACTCAAAATTTAACTTATCGAACTTTAGTTAGTGGTACTGTTACAAATGGCCCCGGTTCTTTGATAACCGGTATTCAAGCTTCTAAAAGTGCTCGTACAGAAGATTATGACTACACAAGTACTAAATTTTATCGTTTAATTAGTGCCGATGGTGCAATTGTTGTTTCTGATGTGGGTGAAATTCCTACTTCTACTCAAGGAACTACAAAAACTCCTGCTACTAAATTAGACGGCGATCAGTTTAATGGTAACGCATATAAGATTATAAATAAAGCAGCTGATGGCTCTGAAACTTCTTCTTATGGTGTTTTAGCTCCGAAAGGAAGTGCTTTAAGTAATTTAATTGATGCAGATAATAAAACAGTAAAATTACAAATAGATATCAACAATGGTGTTGTTGAATATGAGGATGAAGAAGGCAACTATAAATATTATAGTATCGCAACCGGTGAAGATATTACCGAATCAAAAGATACTGACACTACTTATAATTTTTCAAGCGCTGCTACATTATATAGTTCTGAAGGTGAAATTCCAATGAGTGTTACTGTTAGTATTAATGCAGATGGTAATTATATTGAAGGTCCTGGACCTGATGGTGTTGCTACATTGAAAAATTCAGACGGTGTACCTATTCAAAGATATATAGTTGATCCTGCATTGAAAGATGGCTATTTTGATAGTGAAAGTGGTGCTAATGATATTAACTATCTTCAAGAATGTTTGAGAAATGGCAAATATTTAATTCAAAAATGTGATGCTAACGAAAACCTAGAAGAAGGCTGGAAATGGTCTGATATTTCTTGGGATACTGCTTCAAATATTACAGATAGTTATTATACTGATGATGATGCCACAGCTAAAGCAAAATATGACAGAATTATGGCAGAAATTCAAGCTCAAGATAAACAGCTAGACCTTGAACTAGATAGCATTGAAAGTCAAAGAAGTGCTTATACGACTGAAAAAGAATCAGTTGATAAACTTAAAAGTGAAAATACTGAAAACTTTAATGTTTTCGGCTAATAAATATTTATAACCCACATTCCGCTTAACTTAAATTATTTAAAGCAAGCATATTTTGTGCTTGCTTTTTTTTAATTTTTTGGAATTTTAAAACCAAACACAGTTATATTATCAGGAGTACTTTTTGCAATCATTGTGCCTTGATGCGCGTTAATTATTTCTTTTGTAAGATATAGCCCTAAGCCAATTCCGTTTTTATTATATAAAGAAGGGCGTGTTTTATATTTTTCAAAGACTTCTTTTAAAGTCGTAGGTTCAATATATAAACTGCTGTTTTTAATTTCAAATGAAAATTCATTGTTTAATGCTGATAATCTTATTTCAACTGCCGAATTTTTGAAGGCATAATTAATGCTATTTGATAATAATATTTCAATAACTCTTTTTATTTGAAATTTATCAGCATTTACTATAATTTCATTTTCGGTTTTTAATAAAACCTTAACTTCGCAATATTTTAGTAAAATTTTTAAATCATTTATAGAACTTTTTATCAGCTCTAAAATGTCAAATTTTTCATAGTTTAATTTTAATGGTTCAAAATTAAGTCTGTAAACCGAGTTGAATATATCTGTCAATTTAAACATATAATTGCAAGAATTAAGAGTAAGCTCTATTAAATCTTTTTCTTCTTGAGATAGTTTATCTGATGTTGTGGATAAAAATGACTTTAATGCGGTAATTTGGGCGATAATGGGGTTTTCTAAATCATGTATTATTTTTGAAATATATTCGTCTTTTTTGATATTTAAATTCGCCATACTACTCCTATATCTATAATTGTAGTATAATATAAAATATCAAAAATTGTAAATATATTTTATATATTTAATATAAATGAATTATTTAGATATTACAAAAACAACTTCTTGAGAAAAAAAGTTTGCTATGTGTCTTATAAAAAAACCACTTCTGGATTTATTTCTTGTTAAATATACTGATTTTTCTATTTTTATATCTCTTTTTTTGCAAAATTCAAAAAAATCTCCAATGGTTAATAAATGTATGTTTGGTGTGTCATACCATTCATAGGGCAGTTGTTTTGATTTTGGCATTTTTCCTTTAAAAAATAAGTAAAATCTAACTCTCCAATAGGCAAAATTTGGAAAAGACACTATTCCTTTTTTTGCAACTCTCAGCATTTCATAAATTATAGCTTCAGGGTTTTTAGTTGATTGTAGAGTTTGATTTAAAATTGCATAGTCGTAAATTTTATCTTGAAATTCACCAAGACCTTTGTCTAAATCCCCTTGCACGACGCTCAATCCCTTTTCAAGAGCTTCTAAAACTTTATCTTGATTAATTTCAACACCAAGGCCGCTTATATTTTTTTCTTTTTTTAAAATATCAAGTAAATCTCCGCCGCCACAGCCTAAATCTAGTATTCTTGAATTTTTTTCTATTAAATCACATACTATTTTATAATTTAAATTCATTTTAGCCTCTTAAAAAACTTTTTATGATTTTCGTTTGTTTTTCAAATTCCAATAAAAATGCGTCATGTCCGCATTTGCTCTCCAATTCAACAAATGAAACATCTTTATTTAATTTAATCAGCGCATGTACCATTTGTTTTGACTGTGCTGTTGTAAATAGCCAATCTGATGAAAAAGAGATTATTAGAAAGCGCGAATTTGTTTTTTCAAGCGCTTTTTCAAGTGAGCCGAATTCTTTAATCGGGTCATAATAATCCAGCGCTTTTGTAATATATAAATAGCTATTTGCGTCAAATCTATCTACAAATATTTTGCCTTGGTGTGCTAAATAGCTTTCAACTTGAAAATCAATTCCAAAATCAAAGCTTGGAGTATCTTTAAATTCTCTTCCGAATTTTTTATACATTGCTTCTTCGCAAAGATAAGTTATGTGCCCTATCATTCTTGCAATTGCAAGCCCCGAGGAAGGTAGTTCTTTATTGTAGTAATTTCCGTTATTGAAGTTTTTATCGGTTAAAATAGCGTTTCTTGCAACTGCATTAAAGGCTATTCCTTGGGCGTTTAATCGAGCACTTGTAGCAATTAGTATGCT
>CALUZF010000061.1 GCA_944325165.1 Candidatus Gastranaerophilales bacterium | reverse complement strand
AAAATGACACGTTTTGAGATTTTAGGAAGATATTTTTCAGATTTTGTTGAAAACGGTACAGCTATTTTAAATAAAGTGGTTCAAAATGGTTCATCTGAGCCTGTTAGAGCTTTAATGAAAGATGAAGAAATAAGAAATGTTTTCTTTGAAATTACTGCAACAAGAAACCCCGAGACCTCTAAAGTTTATGTAGTTGCAAGAAATATTACTAAAAAACAAGCTGAACAAAAAACAATAAATGAAAGATATGCTCTTGCTCAAAAAATAGTTGATGAAAAAAACGATTTTTTATTGGAAGCATCAGGTTCTGTTTTATCAAGTCTTGTTTCAATTAACGGTTTTTCGAGAGCTTTGTTGGATGGAATAGGCGGAGCATTATCTGAAAAACAGAGAAAATATTTAACAATAATTAATTCAAATTCTAAAGATTTAAATTATGATTTAGAAAAGCTGTTTGCTTTATTTAGAGTTGAATCTAAGAAAGTTGAGTATAATAATAAAGGTTTTGATTTAATAAGTTTGATTAAATCAATTGATAGAGTTTATAAAAAAGATTTTGAAGATAATAAGGTAATTTTTTCGCTTGATTATTCAAAATTATCTCAAAGAGATTGTTTTTTGGATGGCGAAGTAGTGGAATATATTTTGCGCTGTATTATGGATATTTTCTTAAGATTTTCAAATCTAGGCAAATGCTTCTTAAATATTGGTCATCCGCCTGTTGAATTTTTAAAAACAAATGATTTTTTGGCAAATGATTCACTTGATAGTCAAAAATATGTTTTATTTGAAGCAAAAATTACTGATTTAGTATTTTCTCAAGATGAATTGGATAATATTTTTGATTCTTACTATAAAGGCGCAACTAAGCGCCCGATAGGCTTAAAGGCGACATTAAATCTTTTAAAATTATATATAAATGATTTTAGAGGGGATATTTGGGTTTATTCTAAACAAAACTTTGGCACAATGATTACATTTGTGCTACCCTTAAGATAGATGGAATAAATTTGAGGGCTTTTAATGGCTAAAGTTGAATTAAAAGGTATTTCTAAGAGTTTTGGCGAAAAAGAAATTTTAAAAGATATTAATCTTGAAATAAATGATGGTGAATTTATTGTTCTTGTTGGTGCTTCTGGATGTGGTAAATCAACACTATTGAGAATGGTAGCCGGTTTAGAAACACCAAGCGCAGGCTCTATTTATATAGATGATGAATTAATGAATGATGTTCATCCTAAAGATAGAAATATAGCTATGGTTTTTCAAAGTTATGCCCTTTATCCTCATTTAAATGTCTATGATAATATTTCACTCGGTTTAAAAGTTCGCAAAATGGCAAAATGCGAGATAGATAGACGAGTTAAAAGAGCTGCAGAAATTTTAAAACTCGAAGAATACTTAAAAAGAAAGCCAAAAGAGCTCTCAGGCGGACAAAGACAAAGAGTTGCGCTTGCTCGTGCTATTGTTAGAGAGCCGAAGGTATTTTTGATGGATGAGCCTTTATCTAATTTAGATGCAAAATTAAGAAGTGAGATGAGAGCGGAAATTAAAAAACTTCATCAAAAATTAAAAGCAACATTTATATATGTTACTCATGATCAAACAGAAGCGCTTACTATGGGCGATAGAATAGTTGTTTTAAACAGCGGAGAAATTGCGCAAATTGATACGCCTTATAATATCTATAATCATCCTAAGAATGTTTTTGTTGCGACATTTATGGGCTCAAATCCTATGAATATTCTGGAATGCGAAATAAAAGATAACGGACTTATATTTGGGGATATTAAAATTAGTTTGAATTCTCTTCCTTTTGAGCTTCAAATGTATAAAAAAGTTTTAGTAGGGATCAGAAGTGAAGATATAGCAACTTCAACAAATCCTAATTATCATTTTAATATTATAAAATTTAGCTCGAAAGTTCAATTTGAAGAAAATCTGGGTTCTTATAAGAATATTTATTTTAAATATGCAAATAATGATTTTTGCGCAAGTGCTACAAGCCAAACTCCAAAGCTTGAAAATATGGATTTTGCAATTAATCCAAGGGATTTGCATTTCTTTGATATAGATACAAAAGAGCCTATTGTGAAAAAAATGGACTTTGGAATATAGCTAAAAATGATTAAAAAAATTGAAAATATCTTAAAACAAGGCGGTATTGAAGAATATAAGGCAGAAGCCAAGCTTATTGTTCTTGAGTTATCGGGTATGAAGTTAGAAGAAATAATGCTCAAGAAAGAAATTCCAAACCAAGATAAAATGATTGAATTGGCAAATAAAAGAGTTCAAACAAAAGCACCTATTCAGCATTTATTGGGCTATAGTTATTTTATGGGTGAAAAATATATTGTTAGTGAAAATGTTTTAATTCCAAGAGATGAAACAGAAATTCTTGTAAATAAAGCTTATGATTTAGTTAAAAATATTGAAAATAAGATTGATATATTGGATATTGGTGTAGGTTCGGGCTGTATTTCTTGTGCTTTAGCTAAAAAATTAAAGGATAAAAACATTGAAATTTTAGGGGTGGATATTAGTCTTGAAGCGCTTGAGGTTGCAATTGAAAATATAAATAAATTGGATTTAGTTAGAAAAGTTATTTTAAGAAAATCTGATATTTATTCAAAAATAAGACCTATTGAAAAGTTTGATTTAATTGTTTCAAATCCGCCTTACATACCGATTAGCGAAAAAAATAATCTTCAAGACGAAGTTAAAAATTTTGATCCAGATTTAGCTTTATATACTTTTGATGATTTAGGGGTCGATTTTTATAGAAAAATTATTGATGGTGCAAAAAATTGCTTAAAACCTAATGGTTATGTAGCTTTTGAGCTTGGAATTAATCAAAGTGATATTGTTTTTAAAATGCTTGAAAAAGATTTTAAAAATATAGAAATAACAAAAGATTTATCAAATATTGAGCGGGTAATTTGCGCTCAATTAAAATAATTCATCTGGTTTATTTTGTTGCATTTGTTCAAAAGTTTCAATTTCAGCTTTTTTACAACCTTCTTTTTCGAATATTGAAACCATATTTTTGCCGTTATGCTTTGAAAAATATAGCGCTGTATCTGCCGCATTTATTAGCTCTTTTGCTTCTTGTCCATCTGTTGTATATTGTGCAACGCCGATTGATACAGTTGGTGAAAGTGTTTGTGTTTCATTTATTTTAACTTCAATTTGTGAGATATTTTTTCTTATACGCTCAGCTATGACACAAGCGTCTTTTTTATCTGTTTCAGGCAGAATTACAACAAATTCTTCACCACCATATCTTGCAGGAATATCGATTTTTCTAACTGTTTCTTGCAGAGTTGATGCAAGACGTTTTAATATTATATCGCCTGTTAAGTGTCCGTATGTGTCATTAATTTTTTTGAAATTATCAATATCCATCATAATTAAGGACATATTTCTTTTATATCTTGAACAACGACGAATTTCATTTTCTAACAGTGTATAGAAATGTCTATAGATGTATAGTTTTGTCATGCCGTCTTTTGTTGCAAGCTCGTATAATTTAGCGTTATCAATTGCAATAGCTGCTTGATTTGCTAATGAAGTTATAAATTCTAAATCTTTTTGGTTAAATAATTTATCGTGTTTTTTATTTGTAATATTAATAACGCCTATAACTTCGCCTTTTGCGATTAAAGGAACGCAAAGGAGCGATTTTGTATTGGATAATGTTTCTTTTAAAATGAATCTTGGGTCGGCTGAGCCTAAGTTTGTTATAATCGGTTTGCGCTCTAAAAATACTGTGCCTGCAATACCTTCGCCTATTCCTATTTTTGCGCATTGAACAGCGCCGTTGTTGATGGCTTCTTCAAGCTTTTTATCTTGTAAACCCGATACAATTCTTACTTGCAAGGCATTAATCGAATAATCATAAAGCATTAAAGACCCTTTTTCAGCATCAAGCGTGATTAGAGCTTTTTGGATAATAACTTGCAATAATCTTTTTAAGTCATCAATAAAATTAACTGCTTGAGAAATATTGTATAGAATTGAAATGTTATGTAAAGACTTTTGTAATTGTATTATTTCTTCATTTTTCTTTAATCTGCGATGATATTTAGCGACAATAGGCTCCATATAATCAAAAATTTCATTAAGTTTGTGGTTTATTTCTTCGTTTATTTGATTAAGTCTGTTTTCTTTAATAAAGCAAAAACAGATTGGAACTTTATGGCTAAAAAATACCCTTACATGGCTTGGGTCAAGCGATAAAATATTATTTTTTTCAAGAAAATTTCTAAATAAATGAGCCCCTCTATCATCTTTCATAGAGGTTAATTTTGCTTTATTCACGGCTTCCCAAAAAGCAACATTTTCTTCATTGCCTTCTACAAATTCGCTGTTTCTTAAGTGTTCGTTAGAGCTTACGATACATTTATATCTTTGGTTTTCAAGCAAATAAAATGTTATATCATCAGAATCGATTATATTTGAACAGTAATTCTTAATTCTTTCCAATAAATCATATACATCATCCGTTTGATTAGCAATTGTGCTAACTTCAAACATCATGTTAAGATGTTTTATGTTGTTTTCTATGAACTGTTTTTCGTAGTCTGACATAACATAACAATTATAATTCTTAAATTATCAAAAATCATTCTATATAAGGCTAAATACAACTTTTGGAGGAAAAATGAGCGAAATATGCGAAAATTGGTCAACTTGGCTTAAAAAAACCAGATTTTCATATATGAATGAATTGCAAGTTAAACAAACCCTAAATTGGCTTATGGCAATAAGAGATGAAGTCTTAGCGCTTGCTGATATAAAAGATGGTCAAAAAGTGGCTGATTTTGGTTGTGGTTCAGGGCTTTTGGGGTTTGGTATATTAGAAAAATTTGAAGATAGAGTTGAGCTTATATTTTCGGATAAATTTCAAGATTGTTTGGATGAATGTGAAAAAATATTATCTCAAACAAACATAAAAAATAATGTCCAATTTTTAAAAACTGATATTTCTGACATTAAATTAAGTTCAAATTATTTGGATAGAGCCTTAACTCGCTCTGTTTTGGTTCATATAAAAGAAAAACAACCTGTTTTTGATGAGCTATATAGAGTTTTAAAATCTGGCGGATTTTATTGTGCTTTTGAGCCTATAATATCTGAGAATACTCGTTATTATGAGCTTTTAGATGAAAATCAAATAACTGATTATAACGATTTTATGAAAGCAGAAAAGGAATTTATGGAAAATCCTTTTGATTCTTTGGTAAATTTCAGCGCGCAAAGTCTTGATAAAAATATGCAACAAGCAGGTTTTAGCGATGTTTTAGTCAATGTTCAAGCTGTTAAATCAAATTATGTTCCATCAAAAGAAGGCATTTTAAATTGGTTTATTGCCCCTCCTGCACCTGAGAAAAAAACCATGAAAGAAAGATTTTTGGAATATTTTGATGAAAAAAAAGTAGATAATTTTATTTTAGAAGTTCAAGAAGCGCTATCTGATAAAGAAATTTCTGTTAGCTCAAATACCGCATTAATAAAGGCTATTAAATAGTTAACAAATATATAAATTTTCTTGTATCAAACTAAATTTAGATATAAAATTTTATTATGGCTAAAATAATTATAATTGATGATGATGTAGCGATTTGCGAGCTTATTAAGGTAAATTTGGAGCTTCAAGGACATAATTGTATATATTCAACTGATCCTACCAAAGGTTTTGCTTTAATTAAGCAAGAATTGCCCAATTTGGTTATTTTAGATGTTATGATGGGCGCTATAAGCGGGTATGATGTTGCTCAAAAAATAAGACAAACAGAGCAAATTTCAAAAACCCCTATTATTATGCTTACTGCGTTGGGCGAGCTTAATAATAAATTAGAAGGTTTTAACTGTGGAGTTGATGATTATATTACAAAACCTTTTGAAATAGAGGAATTGAAAGCAAGAGTGCTTGCCTTATTAAATCGAAGCGGTCAAGAAATGCCTTCTTTGAGGGTTAAAGAGATATTATCCAAAGGAGATATTACTTTAATTCCAGAAAGTTACTGCGTTCAGATTTTAGATAAAAAAACACAATTAACCCCGATAGAATTTGATATTTTAAATGTATTAATGCAACATGAAGGCTCAATGGTTTCATCAAAAACCCTTTTAAAAGAGGTTTGGGGATATAATGAGGATGATGATATAGATACAATTAGAGTGCATATTACTCATCTAAGAGCTAAAATTAATAAAATTTCTTCAGAAAAAAATAAATATATCAAGACTATATATGGTGGCGGATACAGACTTTTAGCAGATGGTGTAGAAAAATAGATAGTCATGATAGAAAAAGTAAATAAATATAAATTAAAACATTTTTTGATGCTTATATTAAGTGTCGTTATTTTGTTTTTAATTTCATACCATGATGTAAAAATTAAGCAAAATCAAAGAATTAACGATATTTCAGGCGTTAATGTCATAAATGAAAAAGAAGTTTCGCCAAAGGCTTTATTTTTAGAATCTTGGCAGGTGATTAAATCAAATTATTATTCATCTGATATGAATGAACAAAATTGGGCAAAATGGAAAAGAAGATATGCCCATAAAATCAAGACAAAAGAAGACGCTTATGTTGCAATAAACACCATGCTTGCTTCTTTAAACGATTCTTATTCAAAATTTATGGAGCCTGAGGAATTTAGTGAACAAAATAATGCAATAAATTCGAAATTATACGGTATAGGCATTAATATAGCTTCGATTTCCGGAAAAATTTATATAGCAAATGTTATTGAAAATGCTCCTGCATATAATCAAGGAATACGCATAGGAGATATTATTCTTAAAGTTAATGGTGTTGATGTAAGCGGTCAATCTATTTATTTTGTTGCTCAACTTATTAGAGGCGGGGCAAGCGAGAGCCTTGTTTTGGATATTTTGAGAGGAAATGAAAAATTCCAAAAAGTTGTAAAACGTGAAGAAATTAAAGTTAAGACTATTGATTATAAAAAAATTACTGATGATATAGGTTATATTAGAATTTCAAGTTTTATTGGTTTAGATACTCCCAAAGAATTTATCATAGCTCTTAACAGATTGCAGGATACAAAGGGTTTAATTCTTGATTTAAGAGGTAATTCCGGCGGTTTATTTCAAAATGCTATAGTTATATCAAATCTATTTATGAAAGAAGGCACTATTGTTAATGTTATTGCTCGTCAAGGCAAAATGAATAATTATAGCGCAACTGATGAAGGCTGCATTTATGATAATCCGTTAGTTGTTTTAGTTGACGGAACTTCGGCTTCTGCTTCTGAAATTTTATCATCTGCTTTGCAAGACAACAAAAGAGCTGTTTTAATAGGTACTAAAACTTATGGAAAAGGGCTTGTTCAAAAGGTGTTTTCTCTTCCGAATAAATCCGGTATAAATCTTACAATTGCAAGATATTTAACACCAGATGGCGAAGATATCAATGAAAAAGGCATAACCCCAGATTATAATATTATGTTTAATCATAGTGATTTTATGAATAATGTGGATACACAATTGGTTTATGCAAAAAAATATCTTGAGCGCGAATTGGAAAAAAATTATTAAATTTATTTACAAAACTACATAAAAAAAATCCCCAAAAACCGCATAAAACCGTCATTTAGTTTATAGAATATTTAAAGAGATTTGCAAAAATATCTTTTGCCTTATATAATTGAGCATGTAAAAAGTTTAGTATTATTTAATTGAGGTAAAAATGAGTACAGAAATTTTAGAAAAAGTAAAAAAAGTTGTTATAGACCAATTAAGCGTTGATGAAAGTTTAGTTACTCCAACAGCTTCATTTACAGCTGACCTTGGTGCTGATTCATTAGATACAGTTGAATTAGTTATGGCTTTTGAAGAAGCATTCGGATGTGAAATTCCTGATGAAGATGCTGAAAAAATCGCTACAGTTCAAGACGCTGTAAACTATATTGAAGCTCATCAATAGTTTTATTTAAATTAACTTACTATATATTTTGATAGCAAGTTTAAATTGAGATTACAATAAAGACTGCGGAATTAATACTGTAGTCTTTATTGTTTAAAATACGGTAAAAGGAGATATATGGAAAAAAGACGTGTAGTTATCACCGGTCTGGGTGCTGTAAGCCCCTATGGTTGCGGTGTTGATAGATTTTGGAATTCTATAATAGAGGGAAAATCCGGCATAAAAAGGTTTACAAGAATGCCTCTTGAAGGTCATTTGGTTACTTTTGGGGGCGAAGTTACAACTTTTGATGATGAAGTTGCACAAAATAATTTGTTAGATGTAAAAGAAATGAAGCGTATGGATAGATTTACCCAATTTGCTTGTGTTGCCTCTGATGAAGCAATGAAAGATTCTAAAATTGATATGTCAAAGGAAGATCCATATAGAGTTGGTGTTATAGTAGGTTCAGGCGCTGGCGGTTTTGATACTTTTGAAAAACAACATAAAGCCATAATAGATAGAGGTCCAACAAAATGCTCGCCCTTTACAATTCCAATGATAATTTCAAATATGGCAGCAGGAAGAGTTTCTATGCGTCATGGGGCTAAAGGCTTAAATAAATGTATAGTAACTGCTTGTGCTTCAAGCGCTCATTGTTTAGGTGACGCTTTTAGAGCAATTCAATATGATGACGCTGATGTTATTATTGCAGGCGGTGCAGAAGCCGTTATGACTCATATTGGAGTTGGTGCTTTTACAACTGCAAGAACATTATCAAGAAGAAATGATGAACCGACTCGTGCTTCAAGACCTTATGATGTAGATAGAGATGGTTTTGTTATGGGTGAAGGCGGGGCTGTATTAATTTTAGAAGAATTAAACCATGCGCTTAAGCGTGGTGCTAAAATTTATGCTGAAATAGTTGGTTATGGTCAAACAGGGGATGCTTATGATATGGTAGCACCCGACCCAACAGGAGCAGGTGCTGCAAAAGCTATGGAGCTTGCTGTTAAAAATGCTCAAATTGAGCCAAGCAAAATTGATTATATTAATGCCCACGGCACATCAACTCATCTTGGAGATATTGCTGAATCACACGCTATTGCTCAAGTTTTTGGGGATTTGAGTGTTAATAAAAATTTAAAAGTTTCATCTACAAAATCAATGCATGGTCATATGATTGGTGCAACAGGAGCTATTGAGAGCATCGTATGCGTTAAAGCTATTGAAAATAGCATAATTCCACCTACAATTAACCTTGAAAATCAAGATAGTGAAGTTGCTAATTTGAA
>CALUZF010000060.1 GCA_944325165.1 Candidatus Gastranaerophilales bacterium | reverse complement strand
CCGAGAGCATGTTTTACCCCGCAATATGCGGCAAAGTTTCTGGAAAATTTTTCATTTTCCTCTCCTTGCAAATACCAACCTTTGTCTAGAATATTTTTTATTCTAGAATCAATCTCGCCTCTAAAACGATTGTTTACTTTTTCCAAATCTAAAAATTTTATCATTATATTATTCCCGTTCTAATTTTTGTTTGCAATAATTAGCCAATGGCTTTTCTATTAAATGATAAGTTATAACACCTATACATACACAAATTGATATACTTATTATGATCATTATTATTGGACAATCTTTAACTGCCCCCCCCAATATATTCAACCATAAATAGCGAATACCCACAAAACATGTATCTTGCATAATGTAAATTGAAAAAGCATATTTCCCGATTTGGGAAAAGTAAGTATGATTAAGAAAGGAAGATATCCAACCCCTTTTTAAAATAAGTAACCCAAAAAAAGTAAGTGAAACCAAAAGAGGAACTAGTAATGTTTCTTGAAATTTGTTAAAAATACACCCATTAACAATATAAACAATACAAATAATCTCTAATATTGTTGCTGTAATCGGTTGTAAATTTACTGTATTGATATTTATTTCAGATAAAAAGTTACCAAACAGAATTCCAACACCAATAAGAGATATTGCCAATGTTCCCCCTTTTATTAAGAATCCAAAAATAACCTGTGAATCTCTTACAGATGAGTTCATATAAATAACTAAACCAAAATAGGATATTAAGCTTATAACGAAATTTCGAGTAAACTGATCTTTTATTAATCTGAAGATAGCATAATAAAAAAGTCCTGACCAAAATAAAGAACATACAAACCAACTAACATTCAAATTGGTGTATCTTGTAGTAAGACCTGTTGAACCTTTAGTTATAAAAAGTAAATTTAAAATATTTTGCCCAATATCAAATTTTATTAAACCAAATAAACTGAGTATAGCCGTAACTAAAACAGCAAAACACAAAGTAGGCCAAAATCTTAAAGCTTTTTTCAAAGAAAAATGTAAGAAAGATTCCCGACATTTTAAAATGGAAAAATATAAAAAATAACCAGAAACCATAAATAGAAAGGCATTACCTGTAAATCCGGCATAAGCTGCATTATTTGCAAGATATTGATATATATTCACATCAGCAAATTGACGTACATAGGAAGAACGAATAATATGATAATAAACAATCATTATAACAACCAATAGCCTTACAGCATCAATATTATAAAAACGTTCTTTATTATAAACAGACTTGAACATTAAATTTTCTCCATATTCTTTACCTAGAGAATAATATTGCGAAATTGTTTTATGGTATCAGCATGAACTCCGTTTTTTTCAAAAATACTGGAAGTTCCGGCTACAAAAATATTGGCTCCAAATTTTTTTAATTTTTCCGCATTTTCAAAAGTAATATTTCCATCAACTTCAATTTCAATATTTTCTCGATCATGTTCTTTTAAAAACTGTTGCAGTTTTTCCGCTTTCTTAAAACAGGATTGAACAATTTTTTGCCCTGCAAATCCGGGGTTAACCGTAAGCAGATTAATTCCGTCAATATAATGTACAACTTCTTCTAAGTTATAAAGTGAAGTCGCCGGATTTATTGCTAAAAATACTTTTGCGCCATATTTCCTTGCGTTTTCCAATGTACGCTGTACTTGAAATGTACTTTCATAATGAATAGAAACAATATCATTTTGTCGTAATCCCAATAACGGAATAATATTATCAGGATCTAATACCATTAAATGGAAATCAAAAGGAATATTTGTGCATTCTCGTAGAGCTTTTATATTATCAAGCCCCATGCCAAGATTAGGTACAAATTTTCCATCCATAATGTCCTGATGCAGATACTCAACATGTTCTTGTTCTAATATATTTAATGTTTCCCGCAAATAAAATGGATTTGCACACATCATTGATGCAGAAATTTTTCCTTGCTTAGTCATTGATAAACATTCCTTTTATTGAAAAGATGGTTTTATTAGTCATTATCTCAAAAGCTTCGTTGCATTGTTCAAGTTTAAATTTATGTGTAATTAGATATGAAAATTGTCTGGGATTGCTTTCTAATTCTCTTAACACGGAATTCCAATCATTTTGTTGAGAAGAATAATCAGAATTCCAAGAACCTTTAACAGTGATTTCAGAACGCAAAAGTTTCCAGTATATATTTTTATTAATGCTTTTGTTTCCGTCCGGATTTCCAATTAGAATTAATGTTCCACGCTGTTTTAGACTCAGAATAGATGTTTCTAATGCTCTGTCAGAACCTACACATTCCAATGCAACATCAACACCTTGTCCGTTGGTAATTTGTTTAAGGGCATCATCTAAACCATCAACATCAAGTAAACATTCATGAAAGCCAATCTGTTCTAAAAATTCTTTTTTTCTTGTATTTCTCCCTATAAATATAACCCGCGCCCCTTTTTTTTGAGCCCAAATCCCACATAAAATCGCAATTGTGCCTGTTCCCACAATACAAACAGTTTGTCCTTTTGAAATGTTTCCTAATCTAACAGCATGAAAGGCAACCGATGCCGGCTCACATAGTGCAGCCACGTCAAAATCTAATGAATTACTAAAAAATTGACAATTCCATAAGGGAACGGCAATATATTCAGCAAACGCTCCGTCGCACCTCGAACCAAAATAATTATAGTTGGCACATTGAGCAAAATGTTCTTCCTTGCATGATAGACATTTTCTGCATGGCAAAAGAGGGAACACAACAGCTCTTTGTCCTATTAATTCTTTTTTTACCCCATTTCCGACAGCAACAATTTCTCCACAAAATTCATGCCCCGGAATTGTTGGAAAATGATAAGTTCCAGTTTTATAAACACGATCATAATCACTACTGCATATCCCGCAGGCTCTGATTTTTAACAAAACTTCATCCGTTTTCGGCTCCGGAGTTGGAACCTCTTTACATACAAGTTTATTAATTGCTTCTAAAACGCAAGCTTTCATTTATTTTCTCCCATTTGTAAAATATTTTCAGCAATTTTTATATCATCAGGGGTTGTAATCTTGATGTTCTTTATATCTCCGGGGATTGTATATACGGGAATATGCTTCAAAACACATATTTGAGCCGTACCGGTAATTATTTTCTTTTCATCTTCTGTTAGTGAATTTAGCGCCTCGTTTAAAATAGAAACTTGAAAACTGTCAGGAGCCTGTCCATGAAAAATGTTTTTTCTTAAAGGTACTGAAGTAATTATGTTATTTTCTACATATAGCATAGTATCAATGGCCGGAAGCGCACATACACAAGCACCATGCGAACGGGACATCTTGATGCTGTTTTGTAAAATTTCTTTACTGACAAACGGTCTGACAGCATCACAAATAACAACAATATCATCAGGGCTGTTGCTGATAAGCATTATCTGTTTCAATGAATTTTTAATGCTGTCCAATCTTTCTTTTCCGCCGGATATTATTATAATTTTTTCCGTTGAAATTTGATATTCTTCTATTTGATTTTGGAGGTATTGTTTCCAATCTGGATGAATTACAATAATGATTTTATCAAATTCCAAAACAGACAGAATTCGTCTTATGGTTAAAATTATAATAGGACAGCCGGATAGTTTTATAAATTGTTTGGGAAGCGATTCACCCATTCTTTGCCCAATCCCTCCGGCTAAAATAACAGCAAAATTTTTCATCTTGTTTTTCCTGTAATTTCTCTTGTTAAGATTTTCATGATTTTATCGGTTGCACGGGGATAGTTGATCATTAATTCTGATTTTGTAAAATTTTCCCGAAATTGTTTTTTGGGATCGTCACCCTTAACAACGACATTATTAATAAAGTCGAACAAATCTTGTTTGTTAAATATCTGATAATGGGCTTCCATACACTTATGACCAAATTCTGTGTGTATCTTTTCATAATTTGCTGTCGGCTTCATCCAGTAAGCACAGGGATGTTCCGTAAATAAATATTCTGCCATAAAAGAGCCACAGTCATGAATTAATGCATCAGAATTGGCAAATATATCCAGATACTCACCTTCTGTAGAATAAGTTACATTAGAATAAGATAGCAGCTTATCCAACCATGCCTGAGTTTTTTCTTTCCCCCATAAATTCTTTAACCGTTCTTCCAGCAAAGGATGAGGACGATAAATAAAATCAATATCAGGATATTTTTTTACAACTTCCAATAAATCTTTGTAATAATATAAAAATGCTCCAACCCATATTTCTTCCTCATCAATTGTATGATGTGGAGCTAAAATGATTCTTTTTCGTTGTCTTGGAATAATTTTAATTTTACTTAATTCATCCATTTTGGGATAGCCTGTTACAATAATATTCTTTCCCCTGACAGCCTGATATTTTTTTGCCAGTTCTTTTACATGGCGGTTTTCTGCGAAAACTTTCCAAAAATAGTTGAATTGAGGATTCTTTAGATTTTCAATTGTAATAAAACACCTTCCCATATAGAAATAGCTGATGTAAAACATTGGCACGGTTATGCCCCAATACCTGATTTGAAATAATTTATTTGCCATTCCTTCATAAGGATTAGTGCTGGTGGCTAAATCAAATTGACTGGTATAATCAATAAACTTTTCGGTTTTATAATCGTACCCGTCCAATACTCGGCCAGAACCGTATTTTTCCAGCAAAGTTTCTTTTGTCCTCTTATATTGAAAATCAAAATTTTCTTTGCTTCTGGATACGTCAGGGTTGACAATCCAATAGGGATCAAAAATTTTAGATTTCAACATCCTTTCAAAAATAGCATATTGCTGAGAGCTTGTGACATATTGATGCAAAAATGCAACTTTTATAATTTTTTTCTGTTTATATGTTTTCCTTAACTGATTAACCAATAAAAACTTTGTTTGTTCCAGTTTTTCCCATCTATCCGGAAGAGGAATAATATCTTTTTTGGATAATTTTTTATTTAAATGCTTCCATATCTTATATTTGATTTTGTTCACAAAACCGGTATTCTCTGCAGCAAACATTCTCTTATTTAAATGTTTCCAGATTTTATATCTAATTCTGTTTTTTAAAGATATTTTCTTTTTTGCTTTTAACGGAATTAAAGGAACCATATGTGGTTTGGAGATAATTCCTTTTTTTAGGAGTTTCTTGCTTAAGTGCTTCCATATTTTATAATACAATTTGTCTTTGAAAGAAACTGCTGACAAATGCTTTTGAATATAATCATTATATTTGTGCTCATCAAATTTTATATTTTTTTTAGATAGCTTTTCTGAGCAATATTTAAAGATTTTATAATCAAACCATGAAAATTTAGATTTTAAATTTAATTTGTCACATATATATTTATAGATTCTTTGTTTCTTCGTCAGACGCCTTAAAACAATATAATCATCCCAAAGATATCCTTTTTGACGATATTTATGAAATTCCTTAACTGTTTTTTTTATTTCTTTTTCTTTCAGACAATCTCCAATTGTCAGTTGTGATTTAAAAGCGTATTGCATAAATTTTTTATATGCAATTTGAATTAAATGATTTTTTTGGAGATATTGAAAACATTTCTCTCCCAGCTTTTCTTTTTGTCCCGGCTGATATAATTTATTGAGAATTTCTTCAATTGTATAAGTTTTTATCTTACATTTATCAACAAAACCTTCTTCACACCCCAAATTATAGTCCTTAGAATCAAAAAGAAAGTAAAAACGATTGCATTTGAAAGGCTGCATGGCATACATCGGAATAGCTACCGGTAATTTCATAGCCGCAACATCAAGAGCTGCAACTCCGAAATTAAACATCATGTCAACATGTTGAGAAATATATTCTTTTAATTCTGTTCCGGTTATATAGGAAGTCATTATCAAGTTAAATTTACTTTGATAATGCTTAACATTAATTTTATTACGGTGAGTTCCGTCACCGATTACATGTACATTAATTTTTTTATCTGAATTCAAATCGTATATACAATTTAAAAAATTGATTACTGAATTTATTTTATCAAGATCCAAACGGCAAACACAGCCAATATTTATTTCGTTTTTAGATATTACTTTAGAGTTTTTATATTGAGGAAATGTTTGGTCAACAAATGCCGGAATATAACGTTTGGGAAAATATATTCCTGATTTTTCATTGAGAAGATAATAGTAAGAACAATCCATAAAAGATAATGCCGATGTTTGTTGAATGAGTTTAACAATCTGTTCTTGGCGTTGATTATCCAAACATTGCAGATTTCCGAATAGAAAATTTAGACTTTTAGGGTGAAAATCAATTAAAAATATATTCCCCTTTTTTATATTATGAAAACTTTCCAACATTAGAGGAAGCATATTTAAATATGTAAAAAAAAGGGTATCTTCTTTTTCAAATTTATTTAGTTCATCTTCATAATTAAAAAAATGAATTTTAGAACAATTATATTGCTTTTTAAAAAATGAAGTATATTTAGAATCTTTATAATTTACAATATATATATTATAAGCAGTGTGTTCGCTGCAATATTTTGCTAAAGTGTAAAAGTAATACAACCCCCCACTTACAACCTGCTTATGAGCATAATAAAAACATATATTTTTAATTTGAGTGTCAATCATAATATTTTGTCCGTTTTGCTGATAAGTTTTCCGCCGTTTACAACATCTTTTGTTACAACAGCTCCGGCTCCGATTACTGCATTTTCGCCAATAACTACCCCTGGCAGTATTGTAGCATTTGCTCCAATGCTCGCTCCTTTTTTTATAATTACAGGTTCCAATTTCCAGCTTTTGTTTCTTGATTTCGGATAACGGTCATTACAAAATGTAACATTGGGACCGATAAACACGTTATCTTCTATTCTCATTCCATCCCAAATCTGTACACCACATTTTATTGTCACGTTATTACCAATAATAACATTATTTTCAATAAAACAGTGAGAACAAATGTTGCAATTACTACCAATTTTGGCCCCCTTCAAAACAACACAGAATTGCCAAATATTTGTATTTTCTCCGATAAATTGAGATTGGACATCTGATAAAGGATGGATCATTAAATTTTTACCTCCCTCAAAAACTCATTATAATCTCTGATATAATCGGCTTCGTCATAATATTCGGAAGCCAGAACCATTATCACACAGTCGGGGCTGAAGTTTGTAAACTCCCGCCAGATATTGTGTTTAATATACAATCCTTGTGCCGGATTATTTAAATACAGGATTGTTCGTTCTTTACCGTCATCCAGAATAAAATCACAACTACCGGAAAGGCAGATAATCATTTGTTCAAGCTTGCGATGGGCATGGCATCCTCTGATAACATCAGGTCTTGTTCCCCAAATGTAGTAAACCCGTTTGATTTCAAAAGGAAAATCAGCACCTTTTTCCAAAGCGACCAAATTACCGTCATAATTTCCATGTATTTTAAAATTATATAATTTATACATCATTTCAAATACCACTCCACGGTTTTAATTATTCCCGTTTCAAAAGTTTCTTCGGCTTTCCAGCCAAGTTCTGTTTCGATTTTTGAGGCATCAATGGCATAGCGGAAATCATGTCCGGCACGATCGGCCACAAAAGTAATTAAGTCAGCATATTTTCCGGATTTACGCGGACGTTTTTCATCTAAAATCGCACAGATTTTGTTTACGATTTCCAGATTATTGCGTTCGTTGTGCCCGCCGACATTATAAGTTTCTCCGTTTTTACCGTGATGAAAAATCAAATCAATTGCTTTACAATGATCCAAAACATAAAGCCAGTCTCGAATATTTTCTCCTTTCCCGTAAACGGGGATAGGTTTGTCGCACAGAGCATTGGAAATTATTTTGGGAATAAGTTTTTCCGGATGTTGTTTCGGACCATAATTATTTGAACAATTACTGGTAGTTACATTCAAACCAAAAGTGTGATAATACGCGCGAACCAGAAAGTCTGAACTTGCCTTGCTGGCTGAATAGGGCGAGTTAGGAGCATAAGGTGTTGTTTCGGTAAAGAAACCTTTTGCCCCCAAAGCTCCGTAAACCTCATCAGTTGATATATGATGGAAACGACAATTTTCATAACTGGATTTTGCTTTTCCCGGAGCTGTCATCCAATATTTACGCGCTGTTTCTAAAAGATTAAACGTCCCTAAAATATTGGTTTCAATAAATGGACGTGGACCGGTGATAGAATTATCGACATGACTTTCAGCCGCAAAGTGAATAACGCCTCTGACATCATATTGTGCAAAGAGCTTTTCCAGCATGGCTGCATCACATATATCCCCTTGCACAAAGGTATAATTATTCATACCGGAACATTCTTGCAAATTATCTAAATTTCCGGCATAAGTTAATTTGTCCAAATTGATTACTTTATATTCCGGATATTTATTGCAAAAATACGGAACGAAATTTGAACCGATAAAACCTGCCCCACCGGTCACCAGAATTGTATTCTTATATTTCATGATATTCCTCATACACTTTTTGCAAATAATTTTTATAGGTTCCGGGGCGCAACTTATTGATAATCTGCAGCATATTTTCATCGCTGATAAATCCCCTGCGGTAGGCTATTTCTTCAATACAGGCGATTTTCAGTCCTTGACGTTTTTCGATAATCTGAACAAATTGTCCGGCTTCCATTAAGCTGTCCGGTGTTCCGGCATCCAGCCAGGCGTTACCCCGGCGCATGGGAACTACGGACAAACGGTTTTCTTTCAGATAAAGATTGTTTAAATCTGTAATCTCAAGCTCTCCTCGGGTCGAAGGACTCAAATTATGTGCCTTTTCGATAACGTCGGCAGGATAAAAATACAAACCGACAGAAGCATAATTTGATTTTGGGTGTTCAGGTTTTTCTTCCAAGGAAATAACCTGTAGATTTTTATCAAATTCAACCACTCCGAAACGTTGTGGGTCAGATACATGATAAGCAAAAATAGTAGCTTTTTTTCCCTTGTTTTGTTCAACTTCGTCTTTGAAAGATTGAAATTGTCCACCCATATAAAATATATTGTCACCCAAAATCAGACAAACATCATCTTCCCCAATAAAATCAGCTCCGATTGTAAATGCCTGAGCGATACCTTTCGGTTCGTTTTGAATAGCATAATGAATGGTTAATCCCAGCCGGTTCCCTTTTCCAAATAATTCTTCTATATGAGGTGTGTCTTTTGGGGTAGAAATAATTAAAATTTCTTTTATTCCGAATAACATCAATGTCGACAAAGGATAATAAATCATCGGTTTGTCATAAACCGGCAACAATTGCTTGGAATTTGTTTTTGTTAAGGGATATAA
>CALUZF010000059.1 GCA_944325165.1 Candidatus Gastranaerophilales bacterium | reverse complement strand
TTGTAGGTGGTAATTATGTAGTAGGCGCTGTTATATTTGTAATTCTTGTAATTATTAACTTTATGGTAATTACAGGGGGTGCCGGAAGAGTTGCAGAAGTAAGTGCTCGTTTTACATTAGATGCAATGCCGGGTAAACAATTGTCAATTGACGCTGACTTAAATTCCGGCTTAATTGATGAAGCAGAAGCTAAAAAAAGAAGAAAAGCACTTTTAAGAGAAGCGGATTTTTATGGTACTATGGATGGTGCTTCAAAGTTTGTTAAAGGTGACGCAACAGCAGGTATAATTATTACTGTTATTAATATCGTAGGCGGTTTGATTATTGGTATAGTTCAAATGAAAATGCAGCCAATGGATGCTTTATCAACCTACACAATTTTAACTGTTGGTGATGGTTTAGTTTCGCAAATTCCAGCGCTAATTATTTCAACTGCAACAGGTTTGATTATATCTCGTGCTTCAGGGTCTGATAATTCATTATCAGAAGATATAAGACAAGAAATGTTCCAAAATCCTAAAGTTCTTGGAATAATAAGCGGTCTTTTATTCTGTATGGGCATAGTCCCCGGTATGCCAACTGTTCCATTCCTAGCTATTTCGTTATTATCCGGCGGTCTTGGATTTAAAAAATACAAAGATAAAATAGAAAAAGCTCGTCAAGCAGAAATTGCTCAAAAAGAAGCTAAAAAAGCAGAAAAATTAGGCAAGAAAAAGAAAAAAGCAACAAGAGAAAGCGTATTAGAGCTTCTTGCTGTTGAAACGCTTGAAATTGAGATAGGTTACAGATTAGTTAGTCTTTTAGATGTTGAAAAAGGTGGCGATTTGCTTGATAGAATCTCTCAAATAAGAAGGCAAACTGCCCTTGATTTAGGTATAGTACTTCCTTCTATTCGTGTAAGAGATAATCTTCAATTACCTCCAAATACATATCAAATTAAATTAAAAGGAACAACAATTGAAACAGGCGAAGTTTACCCAGATAGAAATCTTGCAATGAATTCAATGGGCGGAGAGGATGACCCTAATGTAGTTGGAATTTCTGCAATTGAGCCTGCTTTTCATCTAAAAGCAACTTGGATTTTAGAAAAAGACAAAGAATACGCAGAATCAGTAGGCTACACAGTAGTTAGCCCAAGCGCCGTTGTATCAACACATTTAACGGAAATTATAAAGAAAAATGCAGCAGAAATCATAACAAGAAGTGATGTTCAACAATTAATTGATAATCTCAAAAAAGAAGTTAATGAAACTTATGTCAATGACTTAATGAAGGAATTAACAACAGCTGATGTTCAACAAGTTATGCAAAATCTTTTAAAAGAAAGGGTTTCAATAAGAGATTTAAAAACAATTCTTGAAACAATGAGCCTGCAATATAAAGTTAATAAAAACTATAATTTCTTGACAGAAAGATGCAGAGAAGCTCTTGCAAGAAATATATGCAAACAAAATCTATCAGATACAGGGGAATTATTAGTTATCACTATGACACAAGAAGTTGAACAAGAAATCGCAAAAGGAATAAACCCCGATGGCGAAAGTTTAACGCTAAATCCCGACTTCGTAAAAAGACTGATGGATAGCCTTAATCTTGAATTTGAAAAGGCAATCCGTCAAACAGGAAACCAACCTGTTATATTATGCTCTTCACCTATAAGGTTGATTTTTAGACGTTTAATCGAAAAAACCTATCCACAAATAACAATTATGTCTTATAATGAAGTAACAAACAATGTTAAAGCAAAATCAATAGGGATAATTAGAGCAAATTTAAAAACAGCATCCATATAAGGAATTAAAATGAAAGAATTACTTAAAAATGCACAAGATTTTAAGATTATACCAAACAATTTCAAAAGCTCAGGCGCTTTTAATATTACCGAAATAACAGATAATGAAATAAAAGCTAAGCTGATTTTAATAGATGAAAAAGAATTAGAAGATTATCCAATAGGCTCAAATGTTGAAGTATTTGGAGTAAATGCTCTTGGGTTGTTATATTTTGAAACTAAAATATTATCTCGCGAAGGAAATAATATATCACTAAAAATGACACAAGATTACAGTATCATCCAAAGAAGAGAATATTCTCGTGTTGGATTTAATCAAGGACAAGTCATTTTTAAAGATATACCAAATGAAGCTATTTTAAATATAGAAGATATTTCAGCCGGTGGTATTAAATTAATTTCAAAAATGCCTCTTGAAATAGATAAATATTATGATATCGAAATAAAGCTATCAAGTAACATGATAATAGAATGTTCACTATCTCCTATCAGAGTTAGTGAAACAAACTACCAAGGACAAAAAGCATATACTATATCAGGAAAATTTGTAAATCTGGAAAATGCAGACAGAATAGTCTTAGTACAATATGCTTTTAAAATTAAAATGGAAGAACAAAATAAAGAAAACGATTAAAAATGAATAATTCAACTATAACAAAAAAAGAAGAACTTAAATATTCTAAATTATTATCTTCGCTATTTTGTTCAACATCAATAATAGCGTTATCTATTTTGAGCCTTTTAAACAGCTTATCTATAGATTTATATACAACAATGGTTCTATTAAAAGTTGTAGTACCGGCTTCTTTTTGTTTTTGGTTTATAGGTTTTGTTATTGGAAAAATTTTAGACGGATTAAGCCAAGAAATAGTAAAAAAAGAAATACAGCATGAAAAAGAAGCATACGAAATGCCAAGTATGTTCTCTGTGGACAGTAGCGTTATGGAAGATGATTTTGGAGTATTATGAAAAACCTTGCAAAACATTTTAAACTCAGTATCAGTGTTTATTTAGCAACATTAATGGGTGCAATAATCATAATAGTTACTGCAATATTGGTTTTTGTTGCGATGGGAAACATTAAAAATCTGGTTGGAGAATACGAATCAGATGCAAATATGCTTAGAAATTATCTTGCAACAATTCTTACTCAAACAATTAAATACGATATAGATAAGCAAGATTTTAATTCAACAAGACACATGCTTGATTTTTATAGAACTGAAAATCTTTTAGCGTATGTTTATATAAAAAATGATAAAAACGATAAAGTAATATTGGGCGAAGAAGATTTTAATAATCTGCAAAACAATACCCATGAAAACATCAAAGAATTATCAAAGACAATAGGCGACTACACTTTATACTATGGTATACAATCCAGCGACAGGCTTGCAATATATCACCAAAGCTTATTCGAGTTAATTTCTTATGTGTTATTTTTAGTTATCATAATTGGTGTTTTTGCAAGTATGTGTTTCGCATCAATTATTTCAAAACCGCTAAAAGAAGTGTCAAGCGCAGCTAAAAAAATTACAGACGGGCAATTTGATGTCCAAATTGAAAAGTCAAATTTTGCAGAAATTGACGATTTGATATATTCCTGCAATGAAATGGCGTTTCAACTTAAAGAATTATATTCTTCATTAGAATTAAAAGTTCAAGAAAGAACAATAGCTCTTGAAACAGCCAATCATAAACTAAAAGAAACACAAGCTATGATGGTACATTCTGAAAAAATGCGCTCACTAGGTGAATTAGTAGCAGGTATAGCCCATGAAATCAATAACCCTGTTAATTTTATACACGGTAATATAATGATTTTACAAAATTATGTTAAAGACTTATTTGATGTAATTAATCTCTATGAAACAGCCGAAGGTTCAATTCCCGAAGAAACAAAAGAAAAAATAGAAAATCTCAAAAAAGAAATAGATTTAGATTTTATAAAAACAGATGTCAATGACTTAATAAAATCTTGCAAAGAAGGTACAGAAAGAACAAAAAATATCGTACTTGACCTTAAAAATTTCTCAAGAATGGAAGAAATGGTTCTTACACAATTTGATATTCCTAAAGAAATCGATACAACATTAAATATTTTAAATAATAAATATAAAAATAGGATTACAGTAATTAAAAACTATGCACCCGATACTCCAAAAATTGAAGCTTATGGCGGTCAATTAAATCAAGTATTTATGAATATATTAGATAACGCACAAGACGCTATCAAAGGCAATGGAACGCTTACAATAAACACCTATAAAGAAGATGAAAACGTTAAAATAGAATTTATTGATACAGGCGCAGGTATTCCAAAAGAAAATCTCCAAAAAATATTTGACCCATTCTTTACTACAAAACCCGTCGGCAAGGGAACAGGGCTTGGCATGAGCATATCATACAGAGTAATAAAAGATCACAATGGACTAATAGAAGTCGAATCAGAAGTAGGAAAAGGTACAAAATTTACAATAACACTTCCAATTAATCATCAAAATAACGAAAACGATACAAAAGAAAACGCATAAAGAGGTATAAAATGGCGACAGAAGAAAAAAGATACAGAATTCTTGTAGTTGACGACGAGGAAGACAACTTAGCGTTATTATACCGAACACTTAGAGGAAAATACGAAGTAGTCAAGGCTCATAGCGCTATTGAAGCTCTTGAAATTTTAAAAAATGAAAAATTTGATTGCATTTTATCAGACCACAAAATGCCTCTTATGGACGGAGTCGAATTTTTAAAAAGGGTTAATGATATCCAGCCCAAAACTATGCGATTATTAGTTACTGCATACTCAGACGTTAAAATACTTATAGATGCGATAAACTATGCAAAAATATATAGATACATAAAAAAGCCTTTTACACCGGATGAGCTTTTGATGATTGTAGAATCAGCTCTTGAATGTTATCAATTGAAGATAGATAATGAAAACTTAATATCAGATTTAAAAGACTTATTCTCTGGAACAGTTAAAGCAATTATAGAAGCTCTTGATGCTAAGGATTCCTTCACTCTTGGTAGATCAAGACGTGTTGCATTTTATGCACTAAAAATTGTTAACAAAATGGCTTTAAGTAAAGCAGAAGCTAGCAGAATTGAACTAGCAGGATTATTAC
Source organism: Candidatus Gastranaerophilales bacterium (assembly GCA_944325165.1). Classification (GTDB taxonomy): domain Bacteria; phylum Cyanobacteriota; class Vampirovibrionia; order Gastranaerophilales; family Gastranaerophilaceae; genus RUG14156. The sequence continues at coordinate 4,429 of CALUZF010000059.1, read as the reverse complement.
ACGATATTGGTATGATTGGTGTAGCAGAAGAAATTTTAAACAAAACTCAAAAATTAACAGATGAAGAATATGAAAAAATAAAAATGCATGTACACTACAGCGTTAAAATTTTAGAAGATATCAAGCAACTTTGTGAAATTACAGAAATTATAAAATATCACCATGAATACTACAACGGTTGCGGGTATCCATACGGGCTTAAAGGTGATGAAATACCTCTAGGCTCAAGAATTATCGCTATAGCTGATGCTTATGATTCAATGGTATCAAATAGAGCATACAGAACAAGCCTTACAAGTGAAGAAGCGGTTAAAGTTCTAGAACAAGGCGCAGGAAAGCAATTCGACCCGAATTTAGTAGAAATTTTCAAAGAAGTGCTTCCCGATGCAATTAAAGAAATAAAAGAATACGAAGCACAAAACAAAGTTTATGTGGAACAATAAATGAGAACAGTAGAAATATACACAGGCGCATACGCCTCAGGAAAAAGCGAAAACGCCATAAATAAAGCATTGGAATATATAAAAAACAATAAAAAAATTACATTGGTTGATTTAGATACTGTTGAACCTGCTTATTGCATGCGTCCTTTAGAGAAAATATTAAAAGAAAAAGGCATAGATTTAATTCTTCAATCCGATTATTTTGGTCTTGGAGAAGCAGGCTCTTATGTAACAAACGAACAAATAAATTGCCTTAAGAAAAGCAATAACGACGTTATAATTGATGTAGGTTATGGAGTAACAGGGCTTGATACGCTTGATATTCTTAATGACATAGATTTAGAAGAAAATATCAAAATTTATCTTGTGGTAAATACGGCAAAATTTGAAACCATAGATAAAAATTCTATCCTTGAATATATTAAATTTAACGCCGGAGAAAACAAAAAGCCTTGGAAAAAAATAGCAGGTCTTATCTCAAACACTCATCTTGGCGATGAAACAACAAAAGAAGATATAATAAGAGGTTATCAAATTTTAAAAGAAGTATCTAAAGAAACAAAAATTCCAATTACATCGATAAGCGCAGACGAAAAATTCAAAGGTCAGTTTGATAATGACCAATACGACTCAATTCCCGTAAAATACCTTACTCGCCTAATGCCAAGGGCATTATGGTAAGTTATTTTTGAATTTTGTTTATAGGAATATATGTTTTTGTAGCAGTTTCTGGCATAAAATGGCTTGAATTAATGATTTTATCAATAAAAGATGACTTATCATCAATTTCATTAATTTCTTGAGCATCTTGCAATTGTTCTTCTGTCAAATAAGAAGAATTTGTGAAATCATAATTATTCCAATCAGCTTGAGTTTCGTAGTATTCTTCTGTATGATTAACAGGGCTGATTTTTTCTTTAGCAATCACAGATACATTCATTGCCAAAAGAGCGAAAAGTAATAATGAAATTGTTTTGTTCATATATTGCCTCCTAGTATAAAAAATACCATTTAATTAAAAATTATCAACACTAAAAGTTGCGCACATCTTAACATTTTTTAATGTTTTAAAATAATAATCTATCCTGCAATATACTCAATATATTTTTCAAGTGCCATATAGCCATCTTTAAATTCTATATATCTACCAGAATTAACAGTTAGACGTAGGTATTTTAGCTCTTTTATTCTTATTTCAAATAACTCATCCGCATAAGCTGCAAGCAATATATCACCGCTATTTGACCAATTTTTCAGCTGCTCGATTTGCTTATTTACTTGAGAAATTGTAGAATTTTCTAATGTCATAAAACCATGACGAGCTAAAACGGCCTTATCAGCGTTAGTAATAGGAATAACTGCCGCACAAGAGCCAAAAATCTTTTTTATTAACTCATAGTTAGAAGCAAGTTGTTTGTGCTTAATCGGAACATGAGTTTTTGCAAGCGCAACCGCCGTATTTATGTTTGAATAATAATCATTTGATTTGAATGCTTTTCTTACACTACCATAAAAGCAATTGGAATTGCTATTTTTAAGCATTATAAACTCCCACTAATATTCGATAAAATTATTATAATAGAAAAGCAAATCATAACAAATATTTTAATAAAAATTTACTTATTTCGAAGTAGATAAATCAAATTTGCGCTTTTTTAAAAAATATGCTCTAATTGACATATAGAAAGAGGTAATTATGGAAAGAACATTTGTAGCAATTAAACCTGATGGCGTTAAAAGAGGACTAATAGGAAAGATAATAGAAAGATTTGAAAATAAATCATACAAAATAGTAGCAATGAAATTAATGAATGTAACTCCAGAAATTGCCGCAAAACACTACGCAGAGCACTACGGCAAACCTTTCTATGACAAATTAATCAAATTTATCACAATGGGCCCGATTGTAGCAATGGCAGTCGAAGGCAGAAATGTTATACAAGGCGTTAGACATATTGTTGGAAAAACAAATCCGGATGAAGCTGATGTAGGTTCAATAAGAGCAGATTTTTCATCATATTCAACAACAAATTTAGTTCATGCTTCAGATTCACAAGAAAGTGCTCAAAGAGAATTAAATCTTTATTTCAAAGAAGAAGAAATTTGCAATAATTACAAAAATATGTTTGAGATAGTTCTTGATGAGCTTGGCGAAAAATAAATGTCATATAGTGATTATTTCAACTTTAAAATAATTAAAGCATCCAATAAAAGCAACGCTAGGGCAGGTCTTTTTTCAACTCCGCATGGAGAAATAGAAACACCTATTTTTATGCCTGTTGGAACAAATAGCGCCGTTAAAATGCTTACAAATGATCAAATTTTAGCCACAGGCGCACAAATTATTCTTGCAAACTCTTATCACATGTATCTAAGAGCAGGATGCGAATTGGTTAAAAGTGCGGGCGGGTTGCATGGTTGGATGAATTTTCATAAGCCCATTTTAACTGATTCTGGTGGTTTTCAAATTTTTTCATTATCAAAATTAAGAAAGATAACAGATGACGGAGTTTATTTTCAAGACCCTAAAAATGGCTCCAAACATTTTATTTCACCCGAAATATCAATGAAAATACAAGAAGATTTAGGCGCAGATATAATAATGGCGTTTGATGAATGTGCGCCATATCCTTGCGATTATAAGCAAGCAAGAAGTGCACTCGACAAAACAAAAGCATGGTTAGAGAGATGTTTTGAAGCACATAAAAACTACAACCAAGCTCTTTTTCCGATAGTGCAGGGAGCTTTTTTTGATGATTTGAGAAAAGAATCTGCAGAATTTGTATCAAAATTTGACGCAGCAGGGTATGCGATAGGAGGCGTATCTGTTGGAGAGCCGACAGATATAAAAAATCATATTACAGAAATTACAGCGCCATTATTGCCGTTTAATAAACCCAGATACCTTATGGGAGTTGGGACTCCTGTTGATTTAATTAACGGTATAAAATATGGAATTGATATGTTTGATTGTGTATTGCCCACAAGAAACGCACGTCATGGCACATTTTTCACCTATCAAGGCAATAAAATAATCAAAAACAAACAATTTGAAAATGATTTCACGCCACTTGATGAAAATTGCAACTGTTATGCCTGCAAAAATCACACAAAAGCCTATATAAGGCATTTATACAAAACCCAAGAAGCAACAGCAGCAACCCTTTTAAGCATACACAACATACATTTTCTGCTAAACTTAGTAAAAGATTTAAGAAAATCAATTATAGCGGGAAATTTTGAAGAATATAGCACAGAATTATTAAATAATTTTAAAGATTAAATTATTTAACATAATAATGTTCTAAATCAAAAGGAATTATAGCAATTCTTTCAGCCTGTTTATTTCTATAAAAAAATCTTTTAATTGCGTGGTTATTTTCGCTTTTCGACAACCACAAGCTTACAAGTTTTTCTTCTTGAGGAGCAAGAGAACCAGAATTTTTTTCATGACTATCTATTTTAAAAGTAGCCTCTAAAACACCGATTCGGACAGATAATAATTTATCTTTTGTTTTTTCATCAGTATTGACATTAAGGCTCAAACCCTTATAGCGATACATTTCAGGAGTGCTTCGCTTAGTAGGGTCAGCTTTACAAAGCTCTTCTATCATATAATTTGACAAACTTTGCTCAAGTTTTTCAAGTACCTTTTTTTCTTTCATAAAAAAATTATAGATGTAATTTTTAAAAAAGTTAACTCTATTCAATCAAAAATAGTAAATGTTTAGTTTTGTTAAGAAATATTAGAGGAAAATCAGACTAAAATTAAAAAATGTGTTGACTTCAAACATTGTTTATTGTGAAATATAAAGTACAGTAAACTATTATTAAGGGGAAAATATGCCTACAATTAATCAATTAATTAAACGTGAAAGACAAAAAATTCAAGATAAAACAAAATCACCGGCTCTTACAAGCTGTCCTCAAAGACGTGGGGTTTGCACAAGAGTTTATACAACAACTCCTAAAAAACCTAACTCAGC
>CALUZF010000058.1 GCA_944325165.1 Candidatus Gastranaerophilales bacterium | reverse complement strand
ATCACAGTTCCTGGAACTATCAACGTTGACTTCGCTGATGTTAAAAATGTTATGCAGGCTTCAGGATCAGCTCTTATGGGTATCGGTCGCGGTCAAGGTGAAGGCCGTGCTATCAAGGCTGCTGAAATCGCTATTAATTCACAACTTCTTGAAACTTCAATCAATGGAGCATCCGGTGTTATTGTTAACATAACAGGTGGCCCAGATATGACTCTTCATGAAGTTACTGATGCTGCTAACATTATTCACGATGCTGTACTTGATGATGCTACTGTAATTATCGGTACTGCTATTAATGAAAATATTCAAGGAGAAATTCAGGTTACTGTTATTGCAACTGGTTTTGAACTTAAAAATCAGCCTGTTGAAGCTCCGAAAAAGGATGTTAAACAGCTTAGTGCATCTGATTTTTTCTCAGGAGCATTCAATAACAATGCAAATCCTGCTCAGCCTAGAAGAAGTTCTATGCCTCAAATGGGCTCAGGATTTACCAATATTGAAATTCCTGATTTCTTGAAAAAATAAAATTAAGAATGCCGAGTAAAGTTAATTTATTCGGCATTCTGTATAAAAACTTTGTTATTTGCTATTTGCAAGTTATTTGATACATTTATAATCACAATATAAGTTGGAAGTATGGTGACTGGCTTTAAGGTATTGGCGGTCACTTTTTATTTGGAAGAATTGAAAGCTGAAATTATAACAAATGCAAAAATCCCGCCTTATTAAGACGGGATTTTAAATTTAATCAATATCAAAAATGATTAATCTTGAGCGTGTCCTGCAGTTCCAAGAACATCTCTCATTTTGTGAATAACCATTTCCTTAACAGCAGTTCTGCCAGGTCCCATATATTCACGTGGGTCGAATTTTTCAGGGTGTTCAATAAAGAATTCTCTGATTGTAGAAGTCATTGCAAGTCTTAAATCAGTATCGATGTTAATTTTTGCAACGCCGTGTTTAGAAGCGTAATTAAGCATATCTTCAGGAACGCCTTGTGCATCCGGCAAGTTGCCGCCATATTTATTACATTTAGCAACGAATTCAGCCGGAACTGATGATGAACCGTGAAGAACTAACGGATAATCATATCCAACAGCTTCGTTAACAGCTTTTTTAATTTCAGCAAGTCTTTCAAAGTCAAGTTTAGCTTCGCCTTTGAACTTGTAAGCGCCGTGAGAAGTACCGATAGCTACAGCCAAAGAATCGCAGCCTGTTTCTTTAACGAATCTTGCAGCTTCAGCAGGATCAGTATAAGTAGAATCTTTAGCGTGAACTTTAACATCATCTTCAACACCGGCTAATTTACCTAATTCAGCTTCAACTGAAACTCCTCTTGCATGAGCATAATCAACTACTTTTTTAGTTAATGCAATATTTTCTTCAAGAGGGAATCTTGAACCGTCAATCATAACTGATGAGAAACCGCCATCGATACAAGCTTTACAAATTTCAAAATCAGCACCATGGTCTAAATGAAGTGCGATAGGTACAGTTGTTGTAGCTAGTGCAGCTTCAACCAATTTGATTAAATAAGTTTGGTTAGCGTATTTTCTTGCGCCTGCTGAAACTTGAAGAATGATTGGAGATTGTGTTTCTTCAGCAGCTTCTGCAATACCTTGTAGAATTTCCATGTTGTTTACATTGTAAGCGCCAATAGCATAACCGCCTTTTAGTGCTTTTTTGAACATTTCATTTGTTCCGACTAATTTTCTTTCTGTCATAAGCTTTTATCCTTTAAATAAAATACCTCTACAAGACTAATTTAGCGCAAAAACATTTTTTCTACAAGAAAATTATTGTATAATTATTTATAATTTAATAAGGAGTTATAATTTGAAAATTGCAATAGCGTCCGATCATGGCGGTTTAAACTTAAAAAAATATATATATAATTATTTATCGGATAAAAATTATGAAATAGTTGATTTTGGTACAAACGATTTTCAATCTTGTGATTATCCGATTTATGCAAAAAAAGTATGTAAAGAAATAATCAATAATAATTTTGATAGAGGTATTTTAATCTGTTCAACAGGTATTGGAATGTCAATTTGTGCAAATAGATTTAAAGGAATTAGAGCAGCATGTGTTTCTGATACATATAGCGCAAAAATGACAAGAGCTCATAATGATTCTAATGTTTTGTGTATTGGTGAAAAAGTTGTGGGTATTGGTTTAGCTTGTGATATTGTTGATATTTGGTTAAATACCGAATTTGATAACGGAAGACATCAAAAAAGAATAGATATGATAGATTTGTAAATTTTTATTAAGTTTTTTTTAGAATCTTCTAAACTTCTGACATTTTGTGACGATATAGGAAATTGTGTGTATAACTAAGTGTAAAGGAGCGAAAATATGTCAGATGGACAAAGCGTAAATTCAATTTCTATTAAAATTGTTACAAGGGATCAAAATGAGCTTGTTATAAAGCCAGATGAATTTGCTACACCTGAGCAAGTTGAAACATTTAATGGATTAGGCGAGGCATTAAGAGATGGCGAGTTTACAGAAGAAGAAAAAGCGCAATATGGCGAAGTTTTAAATCAAGTATATGATGAAATAGCAAGTGAAGTAGATGATTTAGCTGGTTCTGAATGGTATTTAACTGATGATGATGAAGATGACAGTGATGATATTGATATAACTTATGCAAAAGATGATGTTGAAGCACAAAGAGCTCAAGGTAATAGTCAAGAGCAAACAGTTGCAGTTGCTCAACCAGCTGAAGGAACCCAAGGAGTGGAAGCAACTCAAGCAACTCAAGCAACTCAAGAAGTTGAAGCAACTCAAGCAGCTCAAGAAGTTGAAAATATTGAAGATAAGCAAACACCAAGTGCATCTACATATTTGAACGAAGTTCATGAAGATGAAAGAGAAGATGTAAAAAAAGAAATTTTATTAGGACTATTTGGTAGCGATTTTTGTGATCGAGATAATTTTCAAATACCTTCAGATGATCATGAAATATGGGATAATATAGAATATAATGAAGGTCAAACACCTGAATTTTCTCTAACTATAAGACCACACAGTGGCGCAAAAAGTGAGTTGTATGATATTGAAACAAAATGGGGTGTTGTAAACACATTCTTCCCGGGTGTGCGCTATACAGAAAGTGAATTTAACGAAATTATCAATGATTTTGTAGGAGATTCAAGTAATTTTGTATGGAGTAAAGATGGTATTACTTTCCCTCTTCCGGTAAGCGATACTGAACAAGTTTCGCAAAACGAAGCTCTAGCTGCAGAAGAAGCTCCTGCTACAGAAGAGGCTCCTGCTACAGAAGAGGCTCCAGCTACAGAAGAAGCTCCAGCTACAGAAGAAGCTCCAGCTACAGAAGAGGCTCCAGCTACAGAAGAAGCTCCAGCTACAGAAAGTGGCTCAAATCTTGAAAATTCTATTCCAGGTCAAATAAAAATAAATAGTGACGGCACTATGCAGATAGGTGGCGAAAACAACGGAGTAGTTTTGAATTTTAAAGATGGCCGAATTTTTAATGAAAATGGGGTATATGAAGGTGTCATAGTTGATGAAAACGGTGAAGCTACAAGTTATGTTAGAGTTCAAACTGATGCTAATGGTAATACTACAGTGACTGAATATTCATTAGATGATTGCGAAAATGATAAATTAAAAGAAGATGCTAAACCAACAGGAATGCAAACATATAATGCTGACGGTACAAAAGAAGCAACAAAATATTCAAAAGATGAAAATGGTCAATATGTTGAAAGCAAAGAAATATATAATGTTTCAGGTGAACTAGAAAGCACATCTTCAAAAGTATATAGTAATGAAAATATGGATACAGTTCTTTCTGAAACAACCAAAGATAAAAACGGAAATGTTGTTTTTGAAAAAGTTTGTGATAAAGACGGAAAGCTCGAGAGTCTAACCGTTGGCGGTAATACGTATTCTGACCTAATTGATAATGGAAATGGCACATATTCATTTATTAAGGATGGCAAAAAGCAAACAATCTCTATTGGGGTTGATAATGTAGTTGTCATGGACCCAAATGGACAAAAAATAAGCTATGACAGTTCAGGAAACATAAATCAAATAAGTGTTGCAGGTTTCGTTTTTACAGCCACTTATGAATACCAAGATGATGGTACATATTTGTATACAAATCCTGCTAATGAAGATGTTCAAACAAGAGTTAAGATTTCTGATGATGGTAGCATTGAAATGACATTTGTTTCTGATGACAGCGGTAACTACACAGGTTGCGTATTTAAAGATAATGAAATTCAAACATTAAAAATAAATGGCACTGAATACGATTATAATAATGGCGACGCTTGCTACAAACAAGATAATTCAAGCTTTAAAGTTGAATTTGATAAAGCATCAAAAAATGTTATTTTGACATATACTAGTGCAGATGAAAAACAATCAATTAAATATACATACGGATCGAACGGCAAGTTATCATCTCTTGAAATTAATAATAATCAAATCAATATACCAGATGATGCTGAAGTTAGCGTAGCTGAAGATGGAAGTGTTACATATAAATATACTGATGAACAAGGTACAGAAGTTTCTGTAAGTATTAGTCAAGATGGCGCTAAAATTGTTCATAACAATGAAAATGGTACTAAATATGAAGTTGCTACAGACTCTTATGGTAATGTTTTAAGTTTTACAATACCCGGTGAAGGCACATGTGATGTAAAAGAAGTTACTGTAGATGAAAATGGCAATTATATATACACCATTTATGTTAAAAATGATGACGGCACTACATCAACCAAGGAAATGATTCTTGAAAACGGTATTCCTAAAGAATATACTCAACAAACATCTAATGAAGCTCAAAGTTAAGCTTAATGAATATGTAGCAATTGCTTAATAACAATACGAGAATAGTTTAAACTATTCTCGTATTGTATTTATACATTTTTATTGTAAACTTATATCATGGATATTAGTAACTTTTAAAGGAAGTTTACATGTTTGAAAGATTTACGGAAAAGGCAATAAGAGTTATAATGCTTGCGCAAGAAGAATCTCGCAGGCTTGGGCATAATTTTGTAGGTACAGAACAGTTGCTTCTGGGTTTAATTGCAGAGGGCACAGGAATTGCAGCAAAAACACTTAAATCGATGGGTGTAAATATTAAAGATGCCAGAGAAGAAGTTGAAAAAATAATAGGCAGAGGCTGTGGCTTTGTTGCTGTTGAAATCCCTTTCACTCCTAGAGCAAAAAAAGTTTTAGAATTATCTTGGGATGAAGCAAGGCAGCTTGGACATAATTATATAGGGACAGAACATCTTTTGCTTGGTTTAATCAGAGAAGGCGAAGGCGTTGCTGCTAAGGTTTTAGAGAATTTGGGCGTGGATTTAAATAAATGCCGTTCTAATGTTATAAAAATGCTTGGTGAAACAAAAACAAGTTCATCTGGCTCATCTGGCTCTACTCTTGCAACACCAGGTGTTGGCTCTAAATCAGCTAAAACCCCATCACTAGATGAATTTGGTACAGATTTAACCCTTGCTGCTCAAGAACAAAGACTTGACCCTGTTGTAGGTAGAGAAAAAGAAGTTGAAAGAGTTATTCAAATTTTAGCCAGAAGAACAAAAAATAACCCTGTTTTAATTGGTGAACCTGGGGTTGGTAAAACTGCTATTGCCCATGGTTTAGCTCAAAAAATTGTAGATTGTGAAGTTCCGGATATCTTGGAAAATAAAAAAATTATTCAACTTGATATGGGGCTTTTGATAGCCGGCACTAAATATAGAGGCGAATTTGAAGAACGTCTTAAAAAGATTATGGATGAAATTCGTCATGCAGGAAATATTATCCTTGTTATTGATGAAATGCACACATTAATCGGTGCAGGTGCTGCAGAAGGTGCAATTGACGCTGCAAATATTTTAAAACCGGCACTATCAAGAGGTGAAATCCAAGTAATCGGTGCAACAACTTTAGATGAATATAGAAAATATATTGAAAAAGACTCAGCTCTTGAAAGACGTTTCCAAACGGTTATTGTTGATCAACCATCTATTGAAGAAACAATTGAAATTATTAAAGGTTTAAAACCAAAATACGAAGAACATCATAAACTAATTATTTCTGATGAAGCAATTGTTGCTGCGACTGAATTGTCCTCTAAATTTATAACAGAAAGATTTTTGCCGGATAAGGCGATTGATATTATTGATGAAGCAGCTTCAAAAGTGCGTCTTAATGTTTCTGCTCTTCCTCCGGAAGGAAAAGAGCTCGATAAGGAATTAAAAGCAATTATCAAGGAAAAAGAAGAAGCAATAAGAAATCAAGAATTTGAAAGGGCTTCAGACTTGAGAGATGATGAAGCAACTCTAAAAGAAAAAATCCATGAAATTTCTGAACAATGGCGAGAAAAACAAGATGAAAACAAGCCAACTGTTGGAGTTGAAGAAGTTGCTCAAGTTATTTCAACTATTACAGGCATTCCTGTTACAAAAATTACTGAAGCAGAGTCTGAAAAATTATTAAAATTAGAAGAAACTTTGCACAATCGTGTAATTGGTCAGTCTGACGCTGTTGTGTCATTGGCTAAATCAATTCGTCGTGCTCGTGTTGGTTTGAAAGCTCCAAATAGACCTATAGGAAGCTTTATATTCTCTGGTCCAACCGGCGTTGGTAAGACAGAGCTTGCAAAAGCTTTAGCTGAAGCAGTATTTGGTTCTGAAGATAATATGGTTAGAATCGATATGTCAGAATTTATGGAAAAACATGCAACTTCAAAACTAATCGGTTCACCTCCAGGGTATGTTGGATATGATGATGGCGGAAATATGTGTGAAATAATCAGAAAGAAACCATATTCTGTTGTTCTTTTTGATGAAATTGAAAAAGCACATCCGGATGTATTTAATATTATGCTTCAAATCTTGGATGATGGTCGTTTGACTGATTCAAAAGGTCGTCATATCAACTTTAAAAATACAATTATTATTATGACATCAAATGTTGGTGCAAGTATGATTACAAATACTCAAAAGCTCGGTTTTTCAGTATCCGGTGATGATAAAAAAGATAGGTACGAAAAACTTAAAGATACTGTTAATGAAGAATTAAAGAAAGCATTCAGACCGGAATTCTTAAATAGGGTTGATGATATTATTGTATTTGCTCACTTGAGCCAAGAAGAAATAAGACAAATTGTTGAATTAATGCTTAAAGACCTATTCAAGCGTTTGTCTGAACGTCATTTAACAATCGAAGTTACTAATGAAGCTAAAGATTATTTAGCTAAAGAAGGATATTCTGAAACATACGGCGCTCGTCCTTTAAGACGTGTAATTCAAAAGAAAGTTGAAGATGTCTTAGCTGAAGAAATTTTAAGCGGAAATTACAAAGAAAATGATAAACTTATAATGGATTATAAAGATGAAAAAATAATAATAAAAAAAATAGATGAATAATTAAAAGCCCTCTTAAATGAGGGCTTTTTAATGCTTAAATTTCTATTTATTAAGAAATGTAACAAAAGAAATAAAATAAGCAATTTTTATTTGAATATATACTTTATATATATGTAAGACATAAACAACCTTCCCCCTAAATTAAAGTAGTTTTATTTCACACACAAAACACACTACTAACAACACACTAACCAAACACACGAGAATCAAGCAAAAAGATTTTCAATCCCTTTTTTAAAAAAGGGATTTTTTTTGTCTAAAAATATATTTGTTAAGAAATATTAAGTAATTTTTTTTAATTAGGCAATTTTTAAAGCAAAAAATACTTTATTACTTTGTAGGGAAAAAATACACACACGTTACACAAAACAATAGGGAAAGAGGTACTATCATGGGATGGGTTACGCTTACATTAAGGAAAGCTGAGCTCAAGAGAACACACGCAGACTACCAAATGGAGCTGCTAAATATCTCAAGAACTAAGCGACAAATGGAAAGACAGAAGCATTATCGACAAACATGTGTTCAAAATGATATGCAAGAAGAATTAAGCAATCTTTATGCAAATTATGTTACACGTAGGGATGCTGCAACAAGCGCTATGAGAAGTGCATCAGATTCTTCTTCTGCTGAGACTGGGACTGAGAGTGATACTGTAGCAGCAGGAGATTATGGATTTGCAGATGAAAATGAATCTAGTTCTTCAACTGACTCTAGCTCAAGCATAGATGTTGACGCATATAACCAAGCTCAAATTGAGTTAAATAAAGCTAAAGAAGATTATGAACAACTAAAAAATATAGCAAAACAAAATTGGGAAGATCAACTTGCAATGATTGAAGAAGAGGCAAATGATACTGAAACAATGCTCGATCAAGAACAAGTAGAAATTGAAGCACAATTAGAAGCAATAAGTGCGGAAATCGAAGCGGTTGGCGAAGCAGTAAGCTCTCAAATTCAATCATCAACAATAAAATTATCATAGTAATTCAAACTAGGATAATCTCTTCTCTAAAATTAAGTGTATGTGTATTAAAAAGGATAAGGTCACCACCTTATCCTTTTTTTATAATTTCATCATCTCTTTTAATTGATATGCAGCAGTTAAAATTGGGTCAATTGAGCTTGAAAATGGCGGGGCATAAGCTAAATCAAGATGTAGTAATTGTTCTACGGTTAGTCTTGATTTTAGGGCTGATGTTATTGTGTTAATTCTTTGTGAAATATTCCCCATGTATCCAATTCCTTGGGCACCTAAAATTTCCCCACTTCTTTTATCTGCAATAAGTTTTATGGTTAATTTCTTTGAACTTGGCATATAGCCTGCTTTATCGTTTTTTGTGATGGATGAGCAAATCGGTTCAAGATTAATTTTTTGAGAATATTCTTTTGCTTCTTGCATGGTTAATCCTGTTTTTGAAATTGTATATTCATAAAATTTTGTGATTGTTGATTTTAGCACACCATCAAAGCTTTCAAAATTTTCTCCGCCTACTGCATTAATTGCTGCAACCCTTCCTTCTTTATTTGCAATAGTGCCAAGACCTATGTATGTTGGTTGTCGAGTAATTATGCAATATTTTTGTGTACAATCTCCGCAAGCATATATATTGGCTATATTTGTTCGCATTTTGTTATCAACTTCGATAGCACCTGTTACACCAAGCTTTATACCTGCATTTTTAGCTAATGCTACATTGGGCGATGCTCCTGTTGCTAAAACGCAAAAGTCCGCAAAAAATTCTTTTCCTGATTTTGTTATTGCACTTTTAAAGCTGTAATTTTCATCTACTTCAAATTTGACGATTTTTTCATTGTATATTGTTTCAACGCTTTTTTCGCATTTTGTTTCAATCATATTTTGAATTAATTTTGAAAAATCTTCATCGAAATCTGATGCTATTCTTTCTTTTTGTTCGATTAAAATTACATCGATATTATTTTTTGTAAACGCTTCTATTAGCT
>CALUZF010000057.1 GCA_944325165.1 Candidatus Gastranaerophilales bacterium | reverse complement strand
TGTATTTGCTCTTTAATAGAATTTCTAACTTCTGAGAAAGATAGAGGAATTGCATAAATAAGAACAATAATCGTGATAATGATAAATTTTTTCATAGGATAATTATATTTAAAATTTAAGAATAAGACAAGAATTTTACTTTCTATACCATGGTTTAAATTCTTCAATTTTATCAAATAAATTGCAATAATCTCCCTTAAAACATTTTCATTGAATTTATCTTTTCCATATTCATTCAAAACGCCATCTAAATCTATAAGTATTTTTTGGTGAACATAAGATTAACCTTTCTATTTTTTTGCATGCGTGCAAAAAATAATCAAATAATAGCATTAAAATTGCATATATGCAAAGCAATGAATTACAAAAACTAGGCAACCATATAAAGAAACTACGAAAAGAAAGAAAGCTAACAATTAGCGCTTTATGCTATAAAAATGGGCTTGAACCTTCTACAATAAGCAGAATAGAAAAAGGTCAAATAGAGCCTAAATATCTTACATTAATGAATATTGCCAAAGCTTTTGATTTATCAATAGCTGAATTTTTGAATTTTTAAATCATCGCACTTCCCCAATTCAATTATGAAATTATTTCCGTTTATAATCTACTAATGAATTATAACATAATTATATTGTATTTTGCACTAAAAATATGAGTGTATAAATGAGGTATATAAATTATTAAAAATTGCACTTAATATAAAGAGTGAGGTGAATATGTTTAAAGTCGAAAAAACAGAAATGACAAATAAAACATTCAGATTACCTTTAAAATTAGTGCAAGAATTACAAACAATAGCACAAAATAAAGGGGTATCTCTTAATAATTTAGTGCAACAATGTTGCGAGTATGCCATTAAACATTTAGATAAAAATACAGATAAACTTTAATATATCGATAGTTTAACTACTAACAATTTATGGATAAATTACTATTACAAAAGTTAGCAAACCGTATAAAAGAGTTAAGAAAATTACATAATTATACTAATAAAATAATCAAACATTGATTTCCTCTGCGCCTAGGGGGATTTGAACCCCCATCTTTGCCTTCGGAGAGCAATGCTTTATCCAATTGAGCTATAAGCGCTTTATTTTATTTTACCAAATAATATTTATAATTTGAATTCAAAAAGACTAATTATTTTCGAGATTGGATTTTTTAAAAATAATTATTAAATTGTATCTATGATAAAAAGCTACTATGATATTTTAAATGTTAAAGAAAATGCTACAAAGCAAGAGATAAAAAATCAATTTAAAAAATTGGTTAAAATGTATCATCCTGATGTTAATTCTTCCCTTGAAGCCGAGCAAATTTTTAAAGAAATAAATAAAGCAGCAGAAATTTTATTGGATGATTTAAAAAGAAAAAATTATGACAATTTAAGAGCTATAAATAAGAATATATATAGAAAAAATAGCAATATTAACGCAAGCGAATATTCTTTTTATGATTTATTTAAAAAACAAAAAAAAGAAGAAAAAAAGCCTGAAATAAAGCCTCAAAAGGGACAAGATATAATTGTTAATGTTGAAATAGATTATACAGAGGCAATTTTAGGAACTCAAAGAAGTATTAATATTTCCCGTTCATCAATTTGCCCAAAGTGTCAAGGCTATAAATTTGCAAATGGTCAAAAATGTGCTTATTGTGATGGTTTAGGGGAAAAAACAGTTAATAAAAAAATTACCGTAAAAATTCCAAAAGGCTTAAAAAACGGCACTAAATTAAGAATAAAAGGAGAAGGTCAAGAAGGCAGGTTTGGCGGTCAAAACGGGAATTTGTATGTTGTTGTAAATGTTATAAAAAATGATGAATTAAATATAAAAGATAATATAGTTTATTGTAATGCTTCAATATCGCCTTATACTGCGGTTTTAGGAGGTAATATTAATGTTCCTACTTTGTGGGGTGAAGCAACTATAAAAATTCCTCCTTTGACAAAAGCTAATCAGAGTTTTAAACTAATTGATGTCGGTATATTGAATGAAAAAACCGGCAAAAAAGGTGAACAAATAGTTAAAATTATAATTCAAATCCCAAAAGAGCTCTCAAGTCAAGAATTTGCACTTTATGAAAAATTAAGAGATTTGAATATGAAAAAGATAAATGCAAAAACAATCTACTAAAATTCGAGAAATTTTCACATCAATTCAAGGCGAAGGCCCTTATGTCGGGCAAAAACACATATTTGTCAGATTTTGCAGATGTAATTTAAATTGTGCATATTGTGATACGGATTTTAATTCTAAAAATGCTAAAGATTATAATATCAATGATTTATTTTTAAATTTAGCGAAAAATGACGCTGAAATTATCAGTTTTACAGGCGGAGAGCCTTTATGTGAGCTTGATTTTTTAAAAGAATTTTTGAGTGAATATAAAATAAAATTAAATAAAAAAATATATCTTGAAACAAACGGAACACTTTATAAAAATTTAGCTCAAATTATTGATAATATTGATATAATTTCGATGGATATTAAACTTGAAAGTGCAACAGGACAGCCTAATTTGTTTTTTGAAAACGAAGAATTTTTAAAAATTGCACAAAAAAAAGAAACTTTTGCAAAAATCGTATTTGATGAAAATATTTCTGATGATGAAATTGAAAAAACAACAACTTTAGCAAAAAAATATAATATTCTTTTAATTCTTCAACCCAAAATGCCCATGAATAAAGAATTAGACCTTGATATAATTTATGATAAATTTTATAAAAAATATAAAAATATCAGATTAATTCCTCAAGTTCATAAATTTTTAAATCTTGCATAATTATATTTTTTTTATGCAATAATGTTTTCTATGACAGATTTGCTTCAAAATAAAATATCTTTTTCATCAATTAAGGATAGTTTATGTGATATGTTTAATGGCAATACAAAAACTCCTTTAATTGACGCTATGCAAAATTATAAAAAAAATCCCATGACAGGTTTTCATATCCCAGGACACAACAGAGGTCTGGGTGTTCATCCGAAGATGGTTGATTTAATTGGAAAAGATGCTCTTAGATTAGATTGTACAGATGAATTTGATAATTTAGGAACGCTTCATCCTGCAACAGGTGCAATAGCTAAAGCTCAAGAGCTTGCTGCAGAAACTTACGGTGCAAAAAAAACCTATTTTATTACAAGCGGGTCAACAAGTGCTAATTTAGCGCTTGCATTTGCTCTTACAAGTCCTTTTGATGAAGTTTTAATCGGAAGAAATTGTCACCGCTCTGTTTTAACAGGTCTGATTATTTCAGGCGCTAAGGTTAATTGGGTTATTCCAAAAAAATTAAATGATTGGTCAATTTTTGGAAATATTGAAGCTCAAGCGATTGAAGAAAAATTAAAAACCAATAGAAATATTAAACTTGTTTGGATTACAAATCCCACTTACGAAGGAGTTGTATCCGATGTTAAAAAAATATCCGAAGTTTGTAAAAAATATAAAGCTGCGCTGATTGTTGATGAAGCGCATGGATCGTTATGGAATTATAATCAAAAGCTCCCAACGACTGCACTTGAATTAGGCGCTGATGCTGTTGTTCATTCCCTTCATAAAACAGGCGGCGCTATGACACAGGCATCTATGCTTCATTTATCAAAAAATTCCAAATTTGAAGAAGAAAAAGTATCGCATGCTCTTAAATTACTTCATACAACAAGCCCAAGTTTATTGCTTTTGGCTAGTTTGGATGCTGCAAGAGCAAATCTTTCAAGCTCAAATGGTCAAAAGATGTTGAATAATGCCATTGAAAATGCTCTATATTTTAGAAAAGAAGCAAAAAATATTGAAAATTTATCAGTTCTTGAAAATGATATAGAAATTGATATAACAAAAATATTCATCAAAATGAAAGGCTTATCGGGGCTTCAATTAGAATATATTTTAGAACATGACTATAAAATTGAAGTTGAATCAGCGTCTGACGCCGGTTTATTGATATTATCAAATATAGGAAATACAAGAGCTGAATTTGAATATTTGATAAAATGTTTAAAAGAAATTTCTAAAAAAACATATAATTTTGAGCGCAAAAATATTAAAATTATGCCTCTGATTGACCCTGAAATAGTTATGAATTTAAGAGAGGCATATTTTGCTCCAAAAGAATTAATAGATAAATATGAAGCCATAGGAAGAATTTCATCTCAAGTGGTTGCTTTATGCCCCCCTGGGATTTCAATACTTTTACCCGGTGAAATAATTAAAAAAGAACATCTTCCTTACTTGTTTAGTTATGACAAAATAGAAGTAATAAGAGAATAAAAAAGGGTATCTTTTGATACCCTTTTAAATTAAGACAATAAAGAGAAAATTTAAAATTATTGACCCAAATACACAAGTGTTTCAAGTAATTGGTTAGCACCTGAGAATACTTGTGAATTAGCCTGAACAAGTCTTTGAGCTAATATCATATTTGAGAATTGTTGAGCAAGGTCAACGTTTGATGATTCTAAAGCTCCTGAAATAACGCTTCCAACGCCATTAACATTTGCTGCTGTGTATAAAACATCACCGCAGTTTACGCCAACTTCATATTGGTTGTTTCCTACTGCAACAAGACCGTTATCATTTGTAACTTTTGCTAGTTGCATTTGCATGTTTGCTTTTTCTAAAACATTAGGATCAACATACAATGAAGCATTTCCTGAGTTTTGAATATCATCGTTGATAATTATACCGTTTGAATTAATATATGAAAAATATGTTGTACCATCTTCATTTGATCTAACAGAAAGTTTTGAGCCGTCTTCATAAGTAACTGTCATAAGACCGTCTTTTCCAACTGAGAAGCTTTCATAGTTTTTGGTTGTGTCTGAAGTAATATCGTCAACTTCGCCGATTGAAGCTGAAATATTCATTAATTGTGTTGTGTAAGCTCCATCAACTAAAGGCATTGAAGCTAAACTTGTTGCTGCAACAAAGTTTGAACCGCCATCTTTTTCATCAATTGTTTCAAATTTCATTGATGTAGTTGCACCTTGAGGTTCAAAGCTTATCGCTCCATCTATTACTGTTGCTGTGTATTTGCCGCCTGAAACAGCATTTATCGCATCAACTATGTCATTTACTGTTTTATTTGTAGTATCACCTAAATCAACTTCTATTGTAGTGTCAGCACCGCCTTCATTTACAATGATATTAAATTTTCCGCTTGTAATACCATTGTGTGTGCTTCCTAAGCCATTTAGGTCTGTTAAGAACATTTCACCAAATCTTGCAGCAGGAGTACCGCCTTCAGTTACTTTAATTGATGTTGGAATTTTGATGGGTGTATCAGAGCGATTTAATGAAAGATTTTGATCCATACCTAAAACTTTGGAGCCATTTGCAGTACAAAGGTATCCATTTTCATCTAATGAAAAAGACCCATCACGAGTTAAAAGAACTTTTCCGTCTGAATCTAGTACAGTGAACCATCCATTTCCTGTAATTGCCATATCTTCAGCTCTACCTGTTGTGTTTGTGCTTGAAGCGCTGAAATCTTTTGTAATTGCTGCGCATTGTACACCAACACCAATTTGATAAGGATTAGTACCGCCTGAGTTTTTTGTAGAGCTTGTACCTGTTGTTTTGGTTGAATACCAAATATCTTGAAAATCTACACGAGATGTTTTGTATGCAGTTGTGTTCATATTAGCAACGTTATCAGAAACTACTGTTAGTTGCTGTGTGCCTGCATTAAGACCTGTCATGGACGTAAATAATGCTTGTGTCATTTAGTTTTTACCCTTTCTTTATTGTCATTTATTTAATATTGTCTACTGCTTCTTTTGCATATTCATATATTTTATCTACATTACTAATAGCAGCGGTATTTAATAATGCTTGTGCGCTTTGCGCTGCATTTTCTACAGTGCTGTCATTTTTATCTTCTTCTTTGTCATCTTCAACTGTTCCGTTTTCTCCATCTGTAGTGCCGTCATCTGGATTTGCTTCAGTTAGATAATAAACATTTGTAATTGAAGATAGCGGATAATATCTGTCTCCCACGAATACGCTTGCACCGTTGGAATCAGAGAAATCCACGCCTTCAACAATTCCAACGTATCCTTGACCGTCGACTTCAACACGAACACATTGACCAAGTAATGAATTTGCTTGATAAACGTTTGAAAATTGTGAAAATGAGCTTGTTAGCGCTTCCATTTGCTCTAATGTCGCAAATTGAGCTTCTTGAGCTAACATTTCAGAGTTATCCATCGGATTCATCGGGTCTTGGTATTGTAATTGTTGAGTTAAAAGATATAAGAAATCTTGAGAACTTACCGATGAATTTGATTTTGTTTCAGTACTTGATTGATTTGCTCTTGTTTGAGCTGTGATATTTGAATTTTGTATGATTTGACTTGATACACTTGAAGCCATATTATTTTTTCCTTATTAGTTTAAACTGTAACTTATGGATTTATTCAATACACTTGAAAAATCCTTTGCAAAAGACATATCATAGTTTGATATAGAAGCTAATATATCTTTTGAATCTTTATTGTCATTTCTTTGTTGTTGGTTATTGTTTTTGTTTTCGTTATTTTGTTGGTTTTGATTTTCTTGTTCATTTTTTGCAAGATTTTGATTGCCTTCGTAATTTGTTGAGCCTTCTTGACCTTGTGTTTTAATTTGAATATTGTTTACATTTACTCCTGCATCTGTTAATTGTTGACGAAGTGAATTAATATTTTTTTCAATATATGCTCTAACATCATCATTTTGAGCCATAATTTGAGTTGTTAAACCATCTTGATTTGATATTAATTCAATTGATAATCTTCCTAAATCATTAGGTCTTAAAATCATCGTTAATTTTTGAGTGGTACCATCTTTTAATTGTGTGATTTTATTTGTTACTTGATTTAAGATATCTTCCATAGAAGGCGCTGAAGTGTTTTGAGCTGGTGTTGTTTTAATTAATGAAGCAGCATTTTTAATTACTGCACTAATTCCTGTGGAATCATAAGTGATACTTCCATGGATAGATGTATTCGAAGTCAGCGAGTTTACTTCTCCCATTGCAAGTTTTGCAATTTCATCACTAACAGAAAGCGCACCTGAATTTGACGGGATATTTTTTATATCTACTTCTACCATCATTTCATCAAGCATATTTTCTATTGCAACTGCTTTTTGAAGATTTTGCTCAACTTCTTTTGTATCGGCATTTTCTGATATTTTGCCTTTTAGCTCTATTTCATTAGAATTAAAATCAACATCAATTGTATTATCTTCATTTTCTTGTGATGATTTTAAATTTTCTAAATCAATATTTTTAAATTGTTCATTTGAATTGTTTTGACTTTGTGAGTTATTTTCACTATTTGTAAATTTTTCGAATTTATTAGTTAAATCAATTGTGTTTGTTGATTGATTTGTATTTGTTTCGATATTTTGTTTTTGAGTATTTGAAGTGTCTGGTTTTATTTCATCTGATAAATCTTTAATTGTTTGAGTTAATTCATCTGATGAAATTTCTTGAGTATTAATTTTTTCAATTAAATTTTCAATTTCTTTTTTTATTTCTTTTGTGGAATTTTGATTTTCCAATTCGTTATTAAGATTATCAAGTAAATTTATAATCTCTTTTTTTGTGTTTTCATCTTTTATATCAATATTTTCTAAATTTTTATTGTTTAATTTATCTAATATTTCAAAAGTTTCTTTTGTATCAGTATTATCTTCTATGGGTATAATTTCTACATCTGTATTTTTTGTATTTTCAAGCGTTGTTTTTAAATTTTCAATAGTTTCTTTAAGATTTTCAAGTGGTTTTATTATATCTTCATTTATATTGGTTTCATTTAAATTATCACTTGAATTTGTTTTCACAGTTTCAAAAAGTTTACTTAGATTTTCTTTTATAGAGTTTAATTTGTCGTTATCTGTGTAATTTTTTAAATCTTCTATATCATTAGAAATTTCTTCGATTAATTTTGTTGCTTCTTTTATTGTTTCATTATCTGTATTATCTTTTGAAATCGTATTATCTAAAGGTTTTTTAATTTCTAATTTGATTTCAGATAAATCATTTTCATTTGTTATTTCTGTATTTGCGTCTGTTTCAATTGAAGAATCTTTAAATATTTCATCAATTTTAGTTTTTAAATTTGATAATTCTTCGCTAAAATCTTGAGTTTCGATTGTCGTATCTTCGTTTGTTTCGATAACTTTTTTAAGATTATTTAAAATATCTAACAATTCATCTTTTTGTTCTTGATTTAATGTTGAATTATTAAGCTCGGATGAAATATTTTCGATAATTTTCGGTAATTCTTCAGTATTTTCAATATTTTCAAATAAATTTTTTATATCTGTATCTGTTTTTTGAGTTTCATTTGTTGAAGTTGCATTATTCGCAACGGGCAAAATATTGATTATATCTTGAAGGTTTTTGTTAATGTTTTCAAGAGTATCATCTGTTTCAGTTGTTGTATCTTTATTTTCTTCTGATGAAATATCAGAAGAAAAAACTGGTGATGTTTCTACAGGTGAGCTATTATTTATGTCTGACAATTCTTCTGAGTTTGTTGCATTTATATCAACTTCATTTTTTGTTGTTTTATTTGTTGTATCTGTGTTTTGTGTTTTTTCTGTTTCAGTTGTTTTAATATCTATATTTTCATTTGTTGTTTCGTTTTCTTCTTTCAATGTTTCTTTTGGTTTTTGGATGTTATTGTTTTCTATTGTTTTTTGGTTATTTTGTTTTGTATTTTTTATGTTTGTATCATCTTTAGGCTCTAGCGCTTTTCGATTTATAGAGCTTGTGTTTGTAACTTTTGCTTGTTTATCAAAATTGGTTTGAGCTTTTTGAGTTCTTGCGTCCAGCTTGCTAATTAAATTTGAAAAACTGCTTTGTTCTTGAGTTTTATTTGAAGAAGGCATATTAAATGCCTGCATCATCATATCGATGGCATCATTATTTTGATTTTGTTCTATATTTTGAACTAGTGAATTTGTCATTTTTCTTTATTGTCCTTAGGCTATTGTTCTTCTTGAATTTACGATGTCATCTATTAATTTAAATTCTTCTTGAAGAACTTCTTTGTCATATTGGGCTTTTTGCTTTTCTTTTAATTTTTCAAGCGATTTGACTTGTATATATGCTTGTTTTGTTATTTCTTGCTGTTTTATCAAATCAACTTTTGTTTTTTCGATAATCAATTTTTGCGTTGTGATATCTTGAACGATTTTATTTGAAAAAGCATTGTAGTTTGAAACTATGCAAGGATTGAACGTTTCTTCAAAAAGGTACTTTTCTGAGTCATTTCGGATATTTTCAAGAGCTGTTTGCATTTCTTTTAGTATTTCTTGTTGCTGATTGAAAATACCTGTTATGCTTGCAAGTTTTATCCTTGCATCTTCAAGTGCTTTTTTGCGAACGGTTAAAACACTCTCAAGAGTGAACTTAAACCTCCTCAATTAATTCTA
>CALUZF010000056.1 GCA_944325165.1 Candidatus Gastranaerophilales bacterium | reverse complement strand
ATATATAGCGCCACCTTTTGCAGTGTTACCGTCAGCATAATTTCCAACAAAGTCTCCTGTAATATTTCCAATAAAGCACTTATTATAAACAGCGCCACCATATGCAGAATTGCCTTGTACATAATTACCTATAAAATCGCCAACAATATTATTTATTACTCCTCCCGAATTGCTTGTATAATATGTATTGTATATTGCTCCCCCCATAACAATACCCGAGGAAACTATATTATTTTTTACAAAATCACCATCAATTAAAGCAGTAGTTCCATTATTAAATATTGCTGCGCCATAATTATTAACTGTTGTAAGTCTTGATAAATCTATAAAATCTCCAGATATTAAATCATTAGTATAATTGCCTGTAATTACATTATTCTTTAACCTTGAACTATCAACAGAATAAGTCACATCTTTGTCAAAAAATTCAACATGTAAATTTTTAACATCATCAGCAACATCTGTATGACCATAGTCATATTTTTTTAATTCAACATTATATTTTTGCTCAGTTAATTTATTATTTTCTTTATCATAAGATGGAATAATTATTGTATTATTTTGGACACTATCTGTTTTATTTAAAATATAAGCTTTATCATAAACTACAATATTATCTGATGGATTTTGTGTAGTTGCATTATTCAAAGAATCATCAGACAAAGCAAAGGCGCAACTATTTACGACACTAACTAAGGTTATAGCTAACAGCGGTTTAAAATAACAAATGTTCTTAATACTAAAATCCATTTACTAATCCTTTTTTTGACATCCATGTTAAATATCACTAAATTGATAAATAAATTTAACAAAACCAACAATAATTAAGCTATGCAAAAGCAAAACCTATACTCTATATATTCCAAAAATAATAATTTACTAACACTAAAAAACTCTAAAATAAACTAGAAATTAACCCAGACATTAAATATACAAAAAAAATTATTTAGCAGTTTTTTATAAATAAAATGAAAATATCAAAAATAGATAATATTAAATTATTTAAACAAGGCTTTAAGAAAAATACCTCTAAAAGCCCTGTTTTTAATACTTTTTCAACATCAAATTTTGATATTTTTCACAATAATAATGCGCTATTAAACCTATCTTTTATAAATTTTCAAGGCAAAAAATCAAATAAAGATGATTTTATAGATAACTTTAAAAAGATTTTAAATAGTGATAGTCCTGATGAAATATTCACGTTTTTAGATAAAGAACTAAGAAAAAAAGCCCAAGAAAGAGGAATAATGTCTGAAATTGTTGATGATGTTATTCAAAATGCGATATTAGATATTCTTTTAATTTTTGAAGCATTCAATAATGGTGAAATTTCAAAAGATGAATTAATTTCAAGAGTTAATGAAATATATTTAAATCTAAAACCTAAAAAAGAAGATTATGTTTCAGATTTAATGACAACAAGCCTTAATAGACCTATCCTTGATGGCAATAAAACAATAGTTGATACAATATCAGATGATGAAAAACACAAAGTTAAATATTTAACACCGGCTGATGATAAAAAAAGACAAGCTGATAAAAAAAGACTTCAAGAAAAATTAGATAGCACAGACTTATCTGATAAAGAAAAAGAATTTCTTTTATCAAGGGAAGATGAAAATGGGAAAGTTAGCTATAAAGAAATTGGAGAAAAGCAAGGCATATCATGTACAGCTACAAGAAAAATTATACTCAGTGCAATATATAAAATAAAAAAGAAACAAAATAGATTAACGCAGGATGATTTAAAAAATATAAATGATGTAGTTGAAAGATTTAAAAAATATGGTCTAACTTTTGAAGATTATCTTAATGCAGCGATAAATACCCCTGATTTGTTCTTGCAAGATGCTGATACAACAGAAACAAAAATAAAAGGTGTTGTAGACAATTTTAAAGATTATGGTTTAACTTATGAAAAATATCTTCCAGCTTGCCTAAGGCAACCTCAATTATTCAAGCAATCACCTAAAACAATATGTGCTAATGTTAGTGGTGTTATTGATAATTTTAAAGATTATGGTTTGACTTATGAAAACTATCTTCCTGTATGTATAAAGCAATCTTCATTATTCTCTCGATCACCAAAAACAATTTGTGCTAATGTAAAAGGCGTTGTGGATAACTTTAAAGATTATGGTTTAACTTATGAAAAATATCTTCCAGCTTGCCTAAGGCAACCTCAACTATTCACGCAATCACCTAAAACAATTTGTGCTAATGTTAGTGGTGTTGTTGATAATTTTAAAGATTATGGTTTAACATTAGAAAAATATCTTCCTGCATGTCTAAACCAACCTCAATTATTCTATCAATCACCAAAAACGATAACAGAGCACATTAAAGCATTAATTTTCATATTTAAAAATATGGATGAAAAATTAACCCCAAATGAAATTATGGAAAAAGTTTTAAAACAATATGTAAGAATCACATGCACAAATAAACATAATTACAGTTTTTTATTAATTAAAAATATGTATCCAAATAAAAATCCAAAAGGATTAAGCGGAGATACAAAGGTTAACTCAAAAATCGAAAATTATTTAAAAGAAAACCCAAATTCAAAATTCAGCTTTACAATAAAAGATGATGAAATGGCACAAGAATTTATTGAATATGCTAAAGAGTTAGCAAAAAATGCAATAGATAGAGAAGATGTATTTGATATAACTATTGAAAAATAGATGAAAACATCACCCACCCCGTCACCCTAAACTAACCCCGTCACCCTGAACCAACCCCGTCACCCTGAATTTATTTCAGGGTCTTATTAGGTACAGTATCTTAAATAAATATAGCAAGATGCTGAAACTAGTTCAGCATGACAAATACAACAACCCCGTCATCCTAAACCAACCCCGTCACCCTGAACTAGCTAGAAAATAAGTGTAAATACCCCGTCACCCTGAATTTATTTCAGGGTCTTAAACCAATAAGATGCTGAAACTAGTTCAGCATGACATATACAACAATCCTGTCACCCTAAACCAACCCCGTCACCCTGAACTAGCTAGAAAATAAGTGTAAATACCCCGTCACCCTGAATTAGCTAGAAAATAGCGAAAGCGTAATTTTCTGTTCTCTTTGAGTGCTTCAGGGTCTTATCCATCCCGTCACCCTGAATTTATTTCAGGGTCTTAAACCAATAAGATGCTGAAACTAGTTCAGCATGACAAATACAACACCCTGTCACCTTAAACCAACCCCGTCACCCTGAATTTATTTCAGGGTCTTATCAAGTATTAGATGCTGAAACTAGTTCAGCATGACAAATACAATAACTCCGTCACCCTAAGCTAACCCCGTCACCCTAAATTTATTTCAGGGTCTTACCCACCCCGTCACCCTGAACTTGTTTCAGGGTCTTAAAGGTTAAAAGCACATACATAAAATTAATAAGATGCTGAAACTAGTTCAGCATGACAAAATATAACAACCCCGTCACCCTGAACTCGTTTCAGGGTCTTAAACCAATAAGATGCTGAAACGAGTTCAGCATGACAATAGATACTGAAACTAGTTCAGCATGACAATAGATACTGAAACGCTCAAAGATAACAAAAGATTATGCTTTCGCTATTTTCTAGCTACTTCAGCAGATAATATGAAATAAATTATCCTACAAAGAAGCCTGTGCTCTTAAATAAGCCTCAATAAATCCATCTATTTCGCCATTCATAACATCATCAACATTTGCTGTTTCAAAAGAAGTTCTATGATCTTTAACCATTTTATAAGGATGAAAAACATAAGAGCGAATCTGAGAGCCAAAATTCACATCCATAACTTCACCCTTTAATTGCCCCATTTTTTTATCATATTCAGCTTGTTTTAGCGCTAAAAGTTTAGATGCTAACATTTGCATAGCAGTTTCTTTATTTTGCAATTGAGAGCGTTGTTGCTGACATTTAACAACAATTCCTGTAGGAATATGTTTAATCCTAACTGCTGTTTCAACTTTATTTACATTTTGACCGCCGGCACCGCCTGAGCGCATTGTATCAACCTCAATATCTTCAGCGCGTATTTCTATTTTTGATTCAAAATCATCAATTATAGGAGAAACTTCTAAAGAAGCAAAACTTGTCTGTCTTTTTCCGTTCGCATTAAACGGTGAAATTCTAACGAGCCTATGAACTCCTTTTTCAGCCTTTAAATATCCATAAGCATATAAACCCGATACTTTAACTGTGGCTGATTTTATGCCTGCTTCTTCACCATCTGATTTATCTAAAATTTCAGCGATATAGCCTTTTAATTGAGCCCATCTAAGGTACATTCTAAATAACATATCTGCCCAATCTTGCGCATCAACGCCCCCAGCTCCAGAATTAACCGTAATAATGGCGTCACACTTATCATATTCGCCATTTAACATATTTTCTAAATCAAACTTATCAAAATCCTGTTGCAGTTTTTTAAGATTATTTTTCGTTTCTAAAATCAAAGCAACATCTTCTAATTCTATTGCAACTGTTGAATCATCTAAAATATTCTTCCAAGATGATAAACTTTCAAGCTTGGATTTTATTTCTTTTTGTTCTTTTAAAAGCTTTGAAGATAATTCTTGATTAGACCAAATATTTTCTTCTTTTAATTTTTCTTCTATATCCATTTGACGTTTATTTAAATCATCAACGTCAAAGATACCTCTCAATAGCGCTAAAGCGCTCATTTAGTGAAACAATTTGTGATTTTAATTCGTCAATCAAAAGATTATTATCCATAAAAACATTCTACGACAAAGCCACTAGCCCAACAAGCTAATTTAAAAAAATATTAAAATGAGAAAGAATTCTTATATGAGAAAATTCTTAATTATAATATTTTTTCAGCTTTATTTATGTGCAAATGCGCTACCTATAAACATTGATTTTTTTAAAAATTTCAATGATAAATATCTTGAACAATATATCCAAGAAGCACTTGAAAACAACCATGATTTAAAACAAATTAACTATAAAGTAGAACAATATAGATATGAAATCTCAAGCCAATTTTCGCAACAATTACCAAGTTTATCGGTTTCAAGCAATTACTTAGGAGCAAGCCCTCCTAAGGGTGATTCTAATATTTTTATCAATAGAAATTCTTATATTTTACCGTTTAGAGTGAATTATGAACCGGATTTTCTTTTGAAAAACAGAGATAAGACGCTATCAAAAAAGAAATTATATCAAGCGTCACTAGCTAATGAAAAAAGTGCTTATATTTCTTTAGTTTCAGATGTTGCAAATACTTATGTTAATATTTTACTTTACGATTATTTAATTGAAAAACAAATTGAAATAGTAAAAGATAAAGAATTAAATAAAGACTTTAATCAAAACAAATATAACTTTGGAACTATAAGTTTTATTGATTTAAATGATATTTTCTCAGAATTAAACAGTCAAAAAATAGTACTTGAAAGACTTATAAGACAACAAAAAACAAACCTTTATAATTTTTCGGCTTTAATCGGAAAAAGCGCTTATAATAGCGAAAATATTTTAAGAGGAAAGCTTGAAAATTTTGAATATCAAAAAGAAATACCAAATAAAATAAATTCTGATTTAATTTATTCAAGACCCGATTTAATTGAAATAGAAAACATGCTAAAAAGCGCAAAAATAGATATTCGTGTAGCTAAAAAAGAATTTTTGCCCTCTTTTAATGTAATTGGTTTTCTTGCCTTTGACACTGCAGGAGGCGGAAACTTTTTTTCTTGGGATTCATCTTTTGCGTATTTAATAGCAGGTTTAACCCAAGATATATTTAAAGGCGGATATAAAATTGCTAATTTAAAAATCAAAAAAGCTCGCTATATGGAGCTTATAGAAAAATATTTACAAGCCGATTTAAATGCAATTAAAGAAATAAATAACGCTCTTAATTTAATCAAACAAGATAGCCTTGCTCAAAAATATTCAAAAGAACAAATCGATTTAGAATACAAAAACTATCTTGCTTCAAAAAACAAGCTAAAAGCAGGCACAATATCAAAAATTGATTATCTTAAAAACAAAAATTCGCTAAATCAGAAATATCAACTTTTTGCATACACAAAAGCTAACAAATTAAATGACTATTTTACATTATATAAAGCACTAGGTGGTCAACTATGAAAGAGAAAAAAAGAATAATTGCAATAATATCAATATTTCTAATTGGAATGATTTTATTATTTTTACATCTTATAAATAAACCAAAAACAAACATAATAAAAACGTACGGAAATGTTGAAATAAGGCAAGTTGATTTATCATTTCAAGTTTCGGGAATAATAAAAAATTTATACGTTGAAGAAGGTGACTACGTTAAAAAAGGTCAACTTTTAGCAGAACTTATAGATAAAGATTATCTTGCAAATTATAATCAAGCGCTTTATTTAGAGCAATCATCAAAAGCGAAAGCTAGGGATGATTTAGAAAAATACCAAAGAAATCTGCCATTATGTTCTGATGGAACAATATCAAAACAAGAATGCGACACTCTTTTAAATAATAAAGATTATTCAAGCGCAACTTATAAGAAAAATAAAGAAAATCGAATTTATCAAAAAAATCAACTTGAATATACGAAAATGTATGCTCCGCAAGATGGCATTATTACAACAAGAGTCCATGAAATTGGCGCCAGAGTTAGCCAAAATCAAGTTGTATTTGTCCTAAGCTTAAATAAACCCGTATGGATTAGAACTTATATCAAAGAAACCGATTTAGGAAATATAAAATATAATCAAAAAGCAAAAATATATACAGATACAATCGATCCAAAAACAAAGAAGAAGAAAGAATATTTAGGCTATATAGGATATATCTCACCCGTTGCGGAATTTACCCCCAAAACCGTTCAAACAGAAGACTTAAGAGCCGATTTGGTTTATAGAATAAGAGTATATGTCTATGATGTTGATGAATATCTTAGACAAGGTATGCCAACAAGCATAGAAATAGATTTAGACGATAAAAAAGATGAATTGCATTGAAATAAAAAATTTAGAAAAAAAATTTGATGACACAGTTGCTCTAAAAGACATCAATCTTAATTTTGAACAAGGAAAAATCATCGCTCTTTTAGGGGCAGATGGCGCAGGAAAAAGCACTATTTTAAGATTAATCATAGGCTTATTGTGTCAAGATAGCGGTGAAATCATCACTCTTGGTTTCAACCCTAAAAAAGATAAAGAAAAAATTGTAAATCTTACAGGATATATGCCTCAAAAATTCGGACTTTACGAAGATTTAACCGTCATCGAAAACCTAAATTTATATTCAAAATTAAAGAAAAGCTCAGATGATTTTGAAGAATTATTAGATTTTACCACCCTAAAACCCTTTAAAAAAAGACTTGCAGGCAATCTATCCGGAGGGATGAAACAAAAACTAGGGCTTGCTTGTGCACTTTTGGGTAATCCTAAACTTTTAATTTTAGATGAACCCTCAGTTGGAGTTGACCCATTATCCAGATTGGAACTTTTAGAACTTGTTAAAAAATCAATATCCGATAAAACAAGCGTTATTTGGTCAAGCTCTTATTTAGATGAAGCATTTAATTTTGATTTAAGCATTATTTTAGACAAAGGAAAAGTTATATTTAGCGGAAAAACCAAAAATTTAGGGAATAATTACGAAAAATTTGAAAAAGAAGTTATAAAATTAATGGGAGGATATAAAGAAAAAGAATCTCTCGTTGCAAAAAATTATCATATAGCTCAAATTGATAGAGAATGTACTGTTTTAGCAGATAACCTGTCAAAAAAATTCGGTGATTTTTGGGCAGTCAAAAATAATTCTTTCTGTATAAAAAAAGGAGAAATCTTTGGTCTTTTAGGCCCAAACGGCGCAGGCAAATCCACAACATTTAAAATGATGTGCGCTCTTTTAAAACCAACAAGCGGAAATGGCTATATTATGGGGATTGATGTAGAAAAAAATCCTACCAAAGCAAGAGGTTATTTAGGCTATATGGCACAAAAATTTTCTCTTTATTCAAGATTATCGCTTTATGATAATTTGGATTTTTTTTCAGGAGCATACGGGCTTTTTGGCAAAGACAAAAAAGAAAAAATAGAAAGAATTATAAAAATTTTTGAACTTGAAGAATATAAAAATCAAATAACATCACTTTTACCTTTAGGGTTTAAGCAAAGATTATCACTCGCATGTGCTCTAATCCATGAACCTCCTGTTTTATTTTTAGATGAACCAACATCAGGAGTTGATGCCATTCAAAGAAAAGAATTTTGGAATCATATAAATGCACTTTCCAATATTGGTGTAAGCGTTCTTGTAACAACACATTTTATGGATGAAGCAAAATTTTGTGATAACATAAGTCTTTTTTATAATGGCGAAATAATTGCCTTGGATAAGCCCGAAAATCTTATAAAAAACGCCAATGCAAAAGATATGAACGAAACTTTTATAAAATTAATTAATGAAAAGAAAAATAAAAAATGAATGTATATATAGCATTAATAAAAAAAGAATTTTTTCAAATTATACGCGACTTTTCAAGTATATTAATCGCTTTTGTTTTGCCACTTATAATACTTATT
Organism: Candidatus Gastranaerophilales bacterium; assembly: GCA_944325165.1. Taxonomy (GTDB): domain Bacteria; phylum Cyanobacteriota; class Vampirovibrionia; order Gastranaerophilales; family Gastranaerophilaceae; genus RUG14156. The sequence goes on along the minus strand of CALUZF010000056.1, from coordinate 944 downwards.
CTATATAGATATGGCGTAAATTTAGATACGGTAAACATAACGCTTGGAATAAAAAATGACGACAACAATCCAAAAATTTCAACTCTGATTAATTCATTCAACCATAGCAAATATATTAAAACTACATATTTTGAAAACAAAGACGAAATGTATTCAAAAATAAAAAATTCAAAACTAAAAGGCGGGGTCATTTTTCCTGTTAATTTTGTTGAAAATTTATATAAAAATCAAACTGCGGATGTCTTTGTTATAACAGATGGTTCTGAAGCGAATATGGCAAATTTTACTCAAAGTTATGTTACTTCAATAGTTAATTCTTGGCTTAGCGATACATCAGATTTCAAATATTCTATTCAAAAACCCCTCATAAATCCTATTATCAGATATTGGTACAATCAAGACATAAATTCGCACTATTTTATTTTACCGGGGTCTTTGGCTATAACAATGAATCTTATAGGAATGCTTTTAACTGCTCTTGTTATTGCAAGAGAATGGGAAAGAGGCACAATTGAAGCAATATATTCTACAAATGTTACCAAAATGAATTTTATAGTTGGAAAATATGTTCCTTATTTTGTTTTGGGCTTTAGTTCATTTTTATTCAATATTTTTCTTTGTGTTGTAGTTTTTAGGATACCTTTTCGGGGAAATTTTTTCATTTTATTAATCATCGGAGGATTATATCTTATTTGTTGTTTAGGAATAGGTTTAACCATAAGCTCATCTTTTAAAGAACAATTCAGTGCATCTCAAAGCGCATTATCTTTTGGTTTGTTGCCTGCAATGTTATTATCAGGATTAATTTATCCGATTTCTTCCATGCCTGTAATATTTCAATATTTAACTGCAATTTTACCTCCAAGATATTTTATAATTTTTATTCAAAGCGAATTTATGGCAGGTTCAATTCCAAGTATTATTCTGATAAATTCAGCATATCT
>CALUZF010000055.1 GCA_944325165.1 Candidatus Gastranaerophilales bacterium | reverse complement strand
ATTTTTTCTTGCCATTGACGAACCATTCCAAGATATCCGTTATTAATTATGCAATTTATAACTTTAAATTTATAATCAACACATGTCATAAGCTCTTGTATATTCATTTGAATTGAGCCATCTCCTGCGATATTTAACACATACCCTTTTTTGAGTGCCGCCATTGCACCTATTGCAGCAGGAAAACCAAAGCCCATTGTGCCTAAACCACCCGAAGTTATTAATTTTCTAGGTTGATTAAATTTGAAATTTTGTGCTGTCCACATTTGATGTTGTCCAACCTCTGTTGCAACGGTAGGTTCATCATTTTTTGTGTATTCATAAATTTTATTTAATACAGTTATAGCACTTAATTTATCAGACATTTTTTTAGGAATTGCAACTTTTTTCTTCCATTCTTTGATGTCATTAAACCATTTTTCTTTTTGTTCGACATTTATTTTATGGTGTGCTTTATCAAGTTGATGTAACATCATTGTTAATACGTTTTTAACATCGCCTACGATTGGAATTGAGGCTTTAACATTTTTTGAAATAGAGCAAGGGTCGATATCGATATGAATAACTTGCGCATCTCTGGCAAATTTCTTCAAGCAGCCTGTAATTCTATCTGAAAAGCGTGTTCCTATCGCAAATATAACATCAGCATTTGCAACTGTTAAATTTGCACAATAATTTCCATGCATTCCCATCATACCAAGGCTTGTTTCAAGGTTATCAGGGAAAGTTCCTGTTCCCATTAGAGTGTGAACAACAGGTATATGTAATCTTGTTGCGATTTCTTTTAGTTCTTTGCTTGCGTTAGATGCCATAACGCCACCGCCTGAAATAATTACAGGTCTTTTTGAATCAAATAGTGTTTCAAGTGCTCTTTGAATTTGTAAAGGGTGTCCCTTGTAATTTGGGTTATATCCTACAAGCTCAACGTTTTTAGGATAATCAAAGGTATATTTTGCATTAAATACATCAACGGGTATATCTATAACAACGGGCCCTTTTTTGCCTGTTGTTGCAATGTAGAATGCTTCTTTAACTATTCTTGCTAAATCTTTTACATCTTTTACAAGATAATTGTGTTTACAACATGAGCGAGTTATACCAACAACATCTGCCTCTTGAAATGCGTCAGCTCCGATTAATTTTGAATTAACTTGTCCTGTGATTAATACCATCGGAGTTCCATCATAATAAGCATTAGCAAGACCTGTTATGGTGTTGCATGCCCCAGGACCGGATGTTACAATTGCAACTCCTGCTTTTCCTGATACTCTTGCATATCCTTCCGCTGCATGGACTGCTGCTTGTTCATGACGCACCAAGTAATGTTTAATTTCATCTTGCATATAAAGTGCATCGTATAATGGCAGGACAACACCTCCGGGGTATCCGAAAATTTCTTCTACACCTTCTTTTAAAAGCGATTTTAGAAGTATTTGTGCTCCACTATACATTGCTTTGTTCATCTTTTTACCTCTTTAACACTTCAGCCTTATTATTATATCAGTATAGACCACTATTTCATAAATGTAAAATTTTCTAAACAATTAAAGTATTTGTAATTTTAAGAATTATAATTATTTAAGGAGTTTACTATGTTTGATTATATCAAAGGAATTTTGGCTGATAAATCTTATCCTTACTGTACAGTTGAGTGTAATGGTATCGGTTATCGCCTTTTAATAAATTTAAGGACGCTAAATTCTCTTGGTGATATAAATTCTGAAGTTAAAATTTACACTAAATTAATTCATAAAGAAGATTCCATGACTCTTTGCGGGTTTAAAAATAAACAAGAAAGAGTTATTTTTGAAATATTAACAGGAGTATCTGGAATTGGTACTAAAGTTGCGCTATCTTTGCTTGCTGAGTTTGATGTAAATGAATTAATTAATTTAATAATTTCTCAAGACTATAAGACAATTTCAAGAACAAAAGGCATAGGTCAAAAAATGGCTCAAAAGATAGTTCTTGAAATAAAGGATAAACTTGATAAGTTAGATATTGCACCTTTTGTGTGCGAAAAAGTTGAAAATAATAAAGTTTCATCTGAAACTATCTCACAGACTGTAGCAATTTTAGAATCTTTAGGTTATTCTAAAAATGAATATCAAAGTGCGCTTGAAACCGCGCTAACTCAAATGGATAAAGATGACGAGCAAGAATTACTAAAAGAGGTTTTAAAGATATTATCAATTTTTTAAAAGGATAGAATAAATGAAATTAACTACATTCAAAAAACAAAAAAGAGAATTAAGAGTTCTTTTTGCTTCCGCTGAGGTTGCACCTTATTCAAAAGTGGGAGGATTAGCGGATGTTGTAGGAGAATTGCCACTATATCTTGATAAGCAAGATGTAGAATGTGCTATTTTTACTCCTTTGTATGGATGTATTGATTGTGAAAAATATAATATTCAAGAGCTTGAAAATTCTGAATTAACTCTTGATATGGGACACACCAGACACATTTTTAAATTAAAAATGTGTGAAATACCAAATACAAAAATAAAAGTATTTTTTGTGGAGAATCCAAAATATTTTTCTTGCTTTAATGTAGTTTATCCTAGGTGGTGTGATGAAATGTATGAAATGCAAAGATATGTTTCATTTTCGCTTGCAGTGCTAGAGTATGCAAAATTATTAAATTTTAAACCAGATATTATTCATGCTAATGATTGGCACACTGCTATGCTTCCTGTTTATTTAAAATCGAATTATAAATATGATGAATTTTACAAAGATACAAAATCAGTATTCACTATTCATAATCTTGCTTATCAAGGCGAATGTGATAAATCAATAATCGATTTTGCAAATATGCGCTGGGATAATGTTTACCATGATGCTTGTTTAGAGCATTATGGCAGAGTTAATTGGATGAAAGGGGCGCTATACTGTGCTGATAAAATTACAACCGTTTCTCCAAGATATGCTCAAGAGATTTTAGGGGGCGATTTTGGCGAAGGCATGGATTATACCCTAAGAGGTCAAACATATAAATTGTGCGGTATTTTAAACGGAACAAATTATGATAAAAAACCGTTTAATATCAAAGAAAAGCCAAAATTCAAAGAAGAAATTCAAAGGGCGTTTGGTTTACCTATAAACCCAAATCGTCCTTTAATTGCAATGATTTCTCGTCTTGTATATCAAAAAGGGCTTGATTTGATTGATTTTGCTAAGTTTGAATTGATGAATCAACCTGCTGATTTTGTGTTCTTAGGAACAGGCGATGAAGGATACCAAAATATGCTTATCTGGTCATCTAATAATTCATCTAATATGCGCGCTTGGATTGATTTTAAGGCCGATTTATCAGATAAAATTTATAAAGCATCTGATATGTTTTTAATGCCAAGCTTGTTTGAACCTTGCGGGATTTCTCAAATGATAGCAATGAAATATGGTTCAGTCCCAATTGTTAGAGCAGTCGGCGGTTTGGATGATACAGTTGTTGCTTATCCAAACAAAGAAGCAACAGGCTTTAAATTTTTAGGATATGATGCTCAATCAATGGTAAATGAGATTAAAAATGCCATTTGGACATATTATGATAGAAAAGATGATTTTAAAAATATCGTGAAAAACTGTATAAATGCAAGATTTTCATGGGAAGATTCTGCAATGAAGTATAAATTCTTGTATTTGGATGTGTTGAATAAGAAGAATTTTTAAAAGAGATTTAATCTAGTTATTTAATTTGCATTTCAAACATGTTTACCTTTTTTGCAAGGTTGTTTTTTCTTATCCAACCGCCAAATAAATCCATGTAAACTTCATTGCAATCAATTTCACCGACAAAAGAAATTGTTTTTTCTTTTGATGGCAAATCACTGCAATATATATCATTAAATTTTTTGCTTATATATATTGGAATATCAACTCTATTTGTTGTTTCTTTTATTATGTTTTTCGCATAATCAATAATTGAGTTTCTGAGTTTTATACTTGTTATTTGTGAAAGTTTAATGCGATTGTTTATTTCAATATTATCGATTATAAATATAGGGTTATTATTTTTATCTTCCGCAAAATAGCATAGCGCATTTCCTATTGTTTTTCCGTTCGTGTTATCAATTAATTCAATCATATTAAAGGCGCAATTCATAAGATAATGTGGCATAATCGAGCCATTTTCATGGCCTATACCTATGCAGCATGTTGAATAATTGCCTTGGAATAAGTCTTTTTGAGGTAGTCTATCCCACATTTTAATAGTTAAATCAAGAGTTTTAGATGTTTGTTTATTTTTAATTTTTGATAAATCATCAATTCTTTGAATTAAATGGCTTAAGATTGTTAGCGTATTTTTTGCTTTGTTTGCGATAGTTGTATCATTACTTGATGAATTATTTAGCGCACGCTGCCAAATTTGTGATAATTGGCCATCTTTGGAAGTATCTGTTAGGATTTTTAAAAGGTCTTCCAATTTTGTTTTAGATGTTTGATATTCGTTTGGAATTATAAATTTGTCGTCTTTGATAAAATTAGGGAATTGTTTTTGTATAAGTTTTTTTGCTGGAGTTTTTAAAAGACATGTCATATCTTCTTCTATCTGTAAGATAATTTGTCTTAATTGTTTTTCGTTTTTGTTTTCTGATACAAAATGAATTTCATTTTCTTTTCTTGGATGTATCCATTTTTCATAATCTATGCCTATTTTATAAAAATCTTCTTTTGTTTTTGCGTTTGCTTTTCCATATTTATTTGATTTATTGTGAATATAGGAATAAAAATCATCCAAGCTCGTTGCTCTAATAATATCTTTAAAACTTGAATTTCCTGCTTCGTTTATTTCTTTTGCAAGTAAGTGGATATATTTTATATCCCAAGCATTTAGCTTTTCTTTTGGAATTAAGGCAATTTCTTTGTTTGTTAGTCCAGATAGCTTCATTAATTTATTTAATAAATCAAAATTTAATTCTTCTATATCGACCTTGTTTTCGCTTATCATATTTTTCATTTTTGAAAAATCGAGGTTACAATTTTTATATTCGTAAATTAAATCAATAAATTGAATTTTTTGTATTGGTGTAAATGGTTTTCCTTGGGTATTGTGTGATTTTATGAGCTTGTTTAATAATGAAAAATCTTCGGGAGTGTAATTTTTTATCGTTTCTATATATTCATCAACTGTATCAAAACGCATTCTAAAGAAAGTATCGAGTGTTTCTTTATCGAGAATTGCACTTAGTAATATTAATTCAATTGTTTCCTTTAGTTGTTCATCTATTATTTCTTTTGCTTGAGATTTTTCAAATTCGCCATTAATGTATAGCTTTGGGTTGTTATACATTTTTTCTTTTTGCTGTTCAATTTTAGAATGAACATCTTGCGGGTTATCTGTTTGAGATAGTACAAAAATAGCTTTTGTTCCGTAAGTTATATTGGCATAATCTTTTATTAAATTTATTGCTTTCGTAAAATCATCATCATCTAATTCTAATGTTTTTAGCATGTAGTAGCTTTTGTTAAGTAAGTCGCAAGCTCTTTCACCAATTGCATTTATAAAGCGTATAGCATTTTTACAACCTTGTTTTCCAGATTTTGCGATTTTAATTATAGTTTCGTTTTCTTCAAATAAATTGTTGCCAGATTTGTCTTTAGCTTGAGCTAAATAAATTGCATTATTAATTATTTCATTATCTTTTAATTGTGCTATTTGAGATATTATATCTCCTTTGGTAAAAATTTTATTCCCGTTTTCATCTTTTAATAATGCTAAATTTATTGCACAATCAAATGCTTCTTTGTCTTCTATAAGTGCTATGTTTGCTATTATATCTTCGTCGTCTAGTAATGGTTTTTTATTTTTATCTTTTAGATTTTTTAGATAAAATGCTCTATCACATGCGTCTTTTTTGCCTTGTGCTATCAGTAATATTGCATTTTGGTTTTTAAAAAGCGCTTGCCCATTTTCATCTTGTGTTTGTGCAAGTAAAATTGCATTATCTATAACTTCTTTTTTCGCCTTTGCAAGAAAAAGCAGTGTTTTTTCGTTATCAAATACTCTTGTGCCATTGTTTTTTATTTGCGCTAGTATAATTGCACAATGTCGAGCTCTAGCGTCCATTGTGGATAATTTTTTTACTGCTTCTTTAGAAAATAATAATTTTCCATTTTCATCTTTTATGGTTTTTGGATTATTATTGTGGTTAATTTTTGCAGAATTTATTATTGCTTGCGCTGTTGATTTTGATATGACTTCTTTTTGGCAACATCTTGTGTTGTTGCTTGAGGTTTTTTTGGGTTTTTTATTTCTAGCGCCAAAATTAATTAATGGATTATAAAATGTTATATTGTTAATCTTCATTTAGTTTGAGAGCTTCTTTTTTGCAGGTTATAAAAAAGTTTTTCTTATATAAGTATTCAAAAAAAATTTTCTTGCTTCCATCGAAAAGTAGAATATTTTTTGGATTTGAATTTTTGAATTTAAATATTGCTTCTAGTATTATATTTTTTCTTTGTTCGCAATTTATAATAATTTCATCTAAATCAAGAGAAATGTCGGGATTTTTATAATTTCGTGTGATTTTTATGTTTTTATTTTCATCTATGTTTTTTAATTCATCAATTAATTGCATTTCTATTTTTGCAAGGTTGATATCAAGAGGTTTTATTTCAAATTCTATTTTTTGTTGATTATTCATATTGCTACCTTATTCAAAATTAGTTATTAACTCGCCTGTTGATTTTTTCATTATAATTATTGCACCGGCATCAATAATTATCTTTCTTTTACCACATTTTTTATAATTGTCGCTGTGGTTATCAAGTGTTTTAAACATATAGTCGTCATCTTCTTTATCTGGATAAGTTTTGTCTATTTTTACACCTTTTCCTAGATATTGGGTTAACATGAATGCGTCATTTTTGTTTTCTACCCCTATTCTTCCAAGGTACATTTTAACAAAAATATCACTGTGTTGGTTTGCAAAAGCAAGATTTTGTATTTCAATCAATTTTCCGTGTCTTTTTTTCTTTATTTCACTATCTTTGTTTTTTTCTTTGTTGTGGTATATTTTAAGGCAAATATCGATTGAATTTAGGGTTGATATTTTATATACTACGCCATATTTACCTTGATTTAATTTTTCAACTTTTACTTCTTGATTAAAGATTTTGCTTAATTCTGTTTTAAACTTATCAACATCTCTTGTTGATATAAAATCATCAATTGCATCTATAACTTCTTTTTTATCTTTTTTACTCTTTATTATATTTTGCCAATCCAATGGAAGATTTCCTATTATTCTTTCTGTGTTTGGATATGCACTATAAATTCTTTGCATATTTTTTGCATCTATAAAATGATTTTTTAAATATTCTTCAAAATCTTTTTTATAGATTAAATCGTCTTTATTAAAACTTGTTATTAGAACAAAAAGGTAGTCTTAGCGAATATATCGGATTACTTGTTATTTTTAGGTTTTTTTCGACATATTTTGGTTTTATTAAAGTAATTTGATTTATATTATTTAATTTCATAAATACCTTATTTTTTAGTAATTAATATTCCCCCAAAATCAACAAAAGTGCCATTTATTTGATTTTTTATATGGCTATCATTGTTAAAAATTGTATATTTTTTATTCCAATTTTCTCCTGTTTGCTCAGCTTTAATGCCACTAGACAAAAATTGAGTTACCAAAAAACCGTCCGTGTATCTACTTGGGGCAACTTTACCAAAGTAGAATTTAACATATTCATCTGAATATTTATTAGCGATAAGTGCGTTTTGGACTTCTGCATGCACACCATGTCTATAGTTTATATCTGTGTTGCTTGTAAAAATCTTTATGCAATAATCTTTGGCATTTTCTATTGATATTTTATAGCATTTTCCAAAAGCCCCTTCATCGATATAGCTTACTGTAACTTTTTTCTTTAATATTTCTTCTAATTTTTGTGATAGTTTTTCTTCTGAACCTTCAAGTCTAAATATTTCAATTGCACTATAAATTTCATCAATTGCTTTTTGTTTGTCTTTTTCTTTTACCAGCTCAAGCCAATCATCGGGGATTTTACCCACTTTTCTTGCAGTAAGAGGAAGTGCATCATATAATGCAGTTAATTTTTCGCCATTAAGATAATTTTCTTCAAGATATTTTGTTAAATCCTCATTGAGTGTTAAATCTTTAGCTTCAAATGTTGTTTTTCTGCCGTTTCTATAATGGTAGTTATAAAAATTCAATAGTTCACTTGCGTTATAATTTTTTAATTGTGGTGCAATTTCATAGACTTTTGATAAATCAATAGATTTTATATAGCTGGCAAAATCCGACAAATCAATATCTGCATTTTCTATCAAAAAATGAGCAAGAGAAGCACGTTCTTTTTTTATATTAAAATATTTTATTTTTAGTATTTGAAGATTTTCTCTTAAACCTTCCAGATAATGTGCATCTGCAGTTTTGTTGTTTTTTTTCAGCGTTTCTGTTAAATAATAAACTTGACTATAATTAAATAATTTGTTTCCATTTTCATCTTCTATATCACAAAGAAGTTTTATTCCTAGCAATTCATTGTAATTTTTATATAGAAATTCTGTTATTTTAACCAAAGGAAACATAAACAATCCGTTGATATCCTTTTTTGCTGTTAATGATATTATTAATTTTTGTTCTTCTTCATCTTTTGATATAAATTCTTCTATATCTTCATCCATTAATCTGCATTCATTATGTTGATTTATTAAATCAATAAATTCTTGGGTGTTTAATTGTGTTTCTGGTGTTTTTTGACTTAGTACTAACACAATTTTTTCACTGAATAAATCTTTGTTGTTTTTGTCTTTTATTTGTCTTAATTTTATTGCTTCTTGTATAGTGTTTTCATCTTTATCTAATAAACCTATTAAAAGCTTGCTTCTTAGTAATCTATTGCCTTTTTTGTCTTTTATTCTTGCTAATTTTTCAGCTTTTCGTTGGCTTTTTTCATCTAAAGAGGCTATGGCAATTATTTCTTCGGCATTGAATAAATAATCACCATTATCATCTTGGAATTTAGTTAATGCTATTGCTTTTTCTAATATATCTTGTTTTTCTTCAATTATTTTTACTAATGAATGGTCGTCAAATAGCGGGCTTCCGTCTTTTTTGATGTTGCTTGCAAGTGTTACTATTTGATTTTGAATGTTTTCGTCTTCTTTTGCTAATCTGTATACCATTGCATTACTTAGCAGTGTATTGTTATTTATATCTTTTAGTTGCGCCAATTTTATGGCAGAATTTTGAGTTTTTTCATCTTCTTTTGCAAGCGCAAGCATGATATTGTCGTCATAAAATGTTTTTTCGCCGTTTTCGTCTGTTTGGCTGGCGAGTTTGGTTGCACTATTTATTACTGTATCTTCTTGATTTACTAATTCAAAAAGTATTATTTCGCTAAAGGCTCTTTTTTCTCCTACTTTTATTTTTGCTAATTCAATTGCTCTTTGTATTTTTTTATCATCAAGGCGTGATAGAGCACTTGCTACAGTTAATATTCTAAAGAGTGGCTCGCCGCTTTCATCTTTTGCTTGTAATAATCTACAAAATTTATTTAGTGTTTCGTCTGTTTGATTGATAACCATTGTGCTTATTATAGGTGCACTTATGAGTTGTTTATTATTTTTATCTTTCATTTGCGTTAGAAAATCTATATTTTTAATAAAATCATCGCTTCTGAATGATATATTTGATAAATCTTTGCTATCAAAATATAGGCAATTATT
>CALUZF010000054.1 GCA_944325165.1 Candidatus Gastranaerophilales bacterium | reverse complement strand
ATTCGCGCCCTGAAGGACTCGAACCCTCGACATCCGGTTTTGGAGACCGACGTTCTACCAACTGAACTAAGGACGCAATTTAATCCTTTTTTAGTGCAGAACTATTTTGTTTCTTTGTGAACAGTGTGTTTCTTGCAAGTTGAGCAATATTTTTTTAGCTCCATTCTTTCTTTATTAGTCTTTTTATTTTTTGTTGTTGTATAGTTTCTTTCTTTGCAATCTTCACAAGCAAGAACTACCATCTTATCATTTTTACCTTTGATTCCCATTTTTCTTACCTTTCTTGGGGTCTAAACTTTCTAACAGTGGTTGCTTTAAGCTCACCTTTTTTTGGCTCTTACTAAAAGAATGCCGATAAACGGACATTCTTCTAATTGTATAATTATTGTAACAAGAATAAAAAATTTTACAAATATTTATTTTTTATATGTATATTTTCTTTACAATATTTATTAATAAGATGTTTCAACCATACCAATTGCACGTCTAAATTCATCCGGTCTTTGAGATTTTGCAATAGCATCCATTGGATCAACAACTTTTTTCTTAACAAGCTCTTGCAAAGACATATCTAATGTTTGCATACCCATACCGATACCTGTTTGAATAGCAGAATATATTTGAGCTGTTTTTTGTTCACGAATTAAGTTAGCAATCGCAGGATTTACAATCATAATTTCTTGAGCCATTACACGACCTTTTTTAGTGCCGTTTGGCTGTAGTTTAGGAAGCAAGCATTGAGTAAATACTGCAACAAGAGAAATTGATAATTGTAATCTTATTTGTTGTTGTTGAGCTTCGGGAAAAATATCTACAATTCTATCAATTGTTTGAGAAGCAGATGAAGTATGCAATGTACCTAATACCAAGTGACCTGTTTCAGCTGCGGTCAGAGCCAATCTTGTAGTTTCTAAATCACGCATTTCACCAACCAGAATAACATCAGGGTCTTCACGAAGTGCTGATTTTAGAGCATTTGCAACAGATTTTGTATCTTGACCTATTTCACGTTGGTGAATAACACATTTTTTACTTTGATGAATAAACTCTATCGGATCTTCAATAGTTAAAATATGCTCAACCCTGGTAGAATTAATATAATCAATCATCGCAGCCAATGTTGTAGATTTACCAGAACCGGTAGGCCCTGTAACCAATATCAAACCACGGGGTCTATCTGCAATCGTTTTTACAACATTTGGAAGTCCTAAATCTTCAAATTTTGGAGGAGTGGAATTAATTGTACGAAAAGCAGCAGCATAAGAACCCTTATCTCGATAAACGTTTACCCTAAAACGCCCTACGCCATGCAATCCATAGCCAAAGTCCAATTCCCAATTTTGTTCAAGCTCTCTTCTTTGATCATTTGATAAAATCGGAAAAATCAATGTTTCAACATCATCAGGTGACAGAACGGGCAAATTTGTTCTAAAAAGTTTACCATCAATTCTCAAAACAGGTGGCAAATTTGCTGAAATATGTATATCACTTGCTTTTTTTGATACTGCTAACTCTAATACTTCTTCTATAATCATTTAAAAACTCCATCAAGAGAATATTATAACTATTATAAATATACAACGATAAACACATTTGATAATCAATAATTTAAACTATTTTAATTAATTTAAAAAATAACCTCTTGTATATATTTTTATGATTAGGGTATAATTACTATATGGGAATACTAGATTGGATATCACAATCAGCTAAAAAACTAAAAGACGTTGAAAGCCAAATAGATAATAGCACCAGAGACGTTTATGAAGTTTATCAAAGAAATGTTGTTCTTGAGAGAGAAATTGCTCAAAGAACAGAAGAGTTGCGACTTGCAAACCAAACTTTATTAACTTTAGAACAAGTTTGGGATATGATGAACTCATCTCGTCCATTATCAAGCGTATTAGAAACAATAGTATCAAGCTTATATGGTGAATTCGGATATATTTACAGTTTTATCGCCCAAAAACAATATAGCGAACAAGGAACATTTTACGGACTTCAAACCTATCTTGAAAACGATTTTTCGCTTGCATTAGCTAATTTAGCAGATACAACAATATATGATTTTAAATTATTTCCCAAAAAAGATGGCGTAATAGAAACGGCAATAGCAGAAAAAAAAGTCGGATATTATCTTAGCATTAAAGATTTACTTGAAGACAATTTTTCAAATATCGATGAAGAAAAAATTCAAAAATTCAGCGAAAATTATAATATTAAAACTATTATAATTCTTCCAATAACCGTTCAAGACCAATTTAGCGGTTTTTTATCCGTATTTTCGCCAAGAAAAGAGCTAAAAGAAGACGAATTAAGCTTCTTAAATCTCTTTACAAGACAAATAGAATTAGCTATTACAATCGCTAATCTTTTTGAAACAGTTAAAAAACAAGCTGTTACTGACCATTTAACAAATTTATTTAATCGAAGATTTTTTGAAGATGCACTTCATAGAGAGGCGACTCGCTCTCTTCGTACGAAACAACCGTTTTGTTTGATTGGTCTTGATTTAGACCATTTAAAAAAAATTAATGACACTTATGGACATTCCATGGGCGATAAAGCAATTGCTACAATTGCAAATGTAATTACAAATACATCCAGAAGCGTTGATATTCCATCAAGATATGGTGGAGAAGAATTTTTCATAATTCTTCCTGGCATTAATGCCAAAGGCGGGTTAATTGCCGCTGAACGTCTCAGAGCAACAATTGAATCAACGCCCGTTGAAGGCTTAGAAGGCGGAATTACAGCTTCTTTAGGTATTGCTTGTTTTATAGAACAAACAACAAATATCGATGAGTTATTTGAAATGTGCGACAAGGCAATGTATGCTTCAAAACAAAAAGGAAGAAACCAAGTAAGTCTTGCAGATACTGACAACACAACATCTTGGCAAGATGTTGCAATTGACGCATTTGTTGATATATTAACTCAACATAGAATTCCTTTTAATAAAAGTCTTGCAACCGACTTAATCGAAAAATTACAAATTAAACAACAAGATTCATCAGGAGCATCCACTCAAGAAATGCTCTTTAGCATAGTAGATTCAATATCTAAATCATATTTTCCACTGCATCCCGATGGAAGTACTAAAAATAAAGTATCCCTTGCAACACTTATTGCAAAAAGAATGAACTTATCAAAAACAGAAGTTGATAAACTAAAAATTGCAATGCTTTTATATGACATAGGCAACACAATGATGCCAAAAGAAATCATGAAAAAAGCAGCGCCATTAAACAAAGATGAAAAAGAAAAAATCAAAAAACATCCCGTTGTTGGTGCACAAGAAATCCTAAAACCAATTAACTCTGTTTCAAATATTATTCCTATTATTGAAAATCACCATGAAAATTGGGATGGAACAGGCTATCCAAGCAACAAAAAAGGTAATGAAATACCAATAACATCTCAAATTATTTTGATTGTAGATAGCTACTTTGCAATGATTTCATATAGACCATATCGAAAAGCGTACACAATTGATGAAGCTATTGAAGAAATCAAAACAAATGCGAACAAAAAATATTCCCCTGAGCTTGTTGAGGCATTTATATATTCGATTGATGAATTTAAAAAGATGTAGTTAGATATTTACATCTCTCATCATATCTTTCAAGGTTTTTAAGGTTGTTTCCATAGAAACAATATCTGTTGTTTTTTGCTGTAAAAATGCATTAATCTGAGGCATTAGCTCTATAGCCTTATCTAATTTAGGATTTGAGCCCATTTGATACATACCAACATCGATTAAATCTTTATTTTCACGGTACAATGCCAATAAATTTCTCATTTTTCCCGCAGCTTCTTTATGTTCTTCATCTGCTATAGCGCTCATCAATCTTGAAATCGAACCCAAAGAATCAATAGCAGGGTAATGATTTTGCTCAGCAACCTTACGAGATAGGAAAATATGACCATCCACAATACCACGAACAATATCAACAATAGGATCTGTTATATCATCCCCTTCCATTAAAACCGTATATAAAGCAGTGATTGAACCTTTTTCAGAGTTTCCTGTACGCTCAAGCGCTCTTTGAAGCCAAGAAAATATTGATGGCGGATAACCTTTCATAGTAGGCGGTTCGCCCAAAGACAGCCCTACTTCACGACCTGCCATAGCACAACGAGTTATAGTATCTGTCATTAAGAAAACTTTTTTTCCTTGATCACGAAAATACTCGCAAACTGTTGTTGCAGCAAGCAAACATTTCATTCTGATTAGAGGAGGTTGATCACCTGTAGCACAAACTATAACAGACTTTTTCATGCCTTCTTCTTTAAGAGCGTCAACAATAAACTCTTTAACTTCTCTGCCGCGTTCTCCAATGAGCGCTACAACATTAACATCAGCGTCAGAGTTTCTCGCTATCATACCCAAAAGCGTTGATTTACCGACACCAGAGCCTGCAAAAAGCCCCATACGCTGTCCTGTTCCCATTGTTAAAAGCCCGTCAATTACTCTAACACCTGTTGACATCTGCTCTGTAATTATGGGTCTATGAAAAGCATCAGGAATTGTGCCGTTGATATTCATATATTTAGCATTTGATATATCCATAGGTCTTGAATCCATAGGTTCTCCTAAAGGATTTACTAAACGACCCAGCAAAAAATCGCCAACAGGAAATAAAATAGGTGCACCTGTTGTTTCAACCAAAGAACCTTGACCTATACCTTCACCATCATACAAAAGCAATAATTGAGCAACATCACCCTTAAATGCTTGAACTTCCGCTGCTTTTCTTTCACCCGTATAGGTCTGAATATAGCACAAATCACCAATTTTAAGCCCAGGAAGTTTGACTTCAACAGTCAAGCCCAAAAGTTTTGAAACAACGCCTTTATACTTATATAAATCAGCATTTTCAATAGTAGAATATGCTTTTTGTTTTAAATTTTGAATTTTATATTCTAAATCTTCTCTCATCTAGTTAATTATAACATTTTTTTTGATATAAACAAAAATTAATCTTTAGATTTATTTTTAAATTTAAATTACATCTTTTGATTGATGAGTTTTAATATCAAATTAGTCTATATTATTGATGTGAAGGAATAGAATTAGTTCACAAATACTAGACAATGGTAAGAGGTAGAATTTAGTAAGGATGACTCAAGGCATATCATCAAGCCTTAACTTAGCGCTTGCGCGCATAAGTTATATAGAAAATAATTTTTCTGCACTTGAAAGAGTTGCAGGAGGCAATAATGCTACAAAATCCATTGAGAATGATTTTAATAAAATTCTTAATTCAAAAAAAGAAGAAACAGAAAAAAAAGAAGATATAAAACCCGCATCAGAATTAAAAGAAGATATAAAACCCGAGCTAAAAGAAGCAATTGAATTAAAATCAAAAATAGATTTGAAATCGCAAAGCACAAATATTGATGAATTAATCGAAACATTTGGCGAAAAATATGGAATAGATGGCGATTTTATAAAAGCTATAATTAAACAAGAATCAGGTTTTAATCCTAATGCCACAAGCAAAAAAGGTGCAATGGGTTTAATGCAATTAATGCCAAAAACAGCACAATCATTAGGCGTTGTTGATGCTTATAATCCAAGTCAAAACATTGAAGGCGGAGTTAAATATTTAAGAGGATTATTGGATAGATTTGATAATGACCAAGAATTAGCGCTCGCAGCCTATAATGCAGGTCCAAATGCCGTTAAAAAATACGGCGGAATACCACCCTATAAAGAAACACAAAACTATGTAAAAGCGATAATGGCTACATACAACAAAGTAAAAGAGGCAAGTATATGATAACAAGAGGAATAGAAACAGTTTCAAAAGGTATGCAGGCGCTTATAGACTTTGAAGATGTAACCGCTCATAACCTTGCTAACGTTACAACAAACGGCTTTAAAAGAACAAATATAACATTTCAAGATATTATGCAATCGAAAGTTCAAACCAAAAACAACCAAGGTAAAAGTGTAGAAATAGGTTCACTCTCAGGCGGTTCAAGAACAGATAGAACATATATTGATTTTTCTCAAGGTGGTTTAGCAGAATCAGGCAATAAATTAGATGTAGCATTCCATGGCGATGGCTTTTTTAAAGTAAGATACCAAGGAATTCCCGAAAATAAACCCTATGATGAAAGAGATTATTATTATCAAAGAACAGGAAATTTTGCTCTTGATGATGAAAATTATCTTGTAAACAAAGACGGTGACTATATCATGGATATGGAAAATCGAAGAATAAGAATAACAAGAGACCCCGAAGCACAAGAAATTGATGAGATAAACAGAATGGATATCATGAAAGACCTTATCATAGGAGAAAACGGTCAAATTACACTTTGCAATCCAAATTTCAATATACCGCTTCAAAAAATCCAAGTTTGCGATTTTGAAGATAAAACTAAAATTTCAGGCATAGGTAATGCAAAATATTTAGCAATTTACGGACAAAACCCAGGGCTATATACAAAAGCAGACGGAACATTCAGCTTACAACAAGGTATGGTTGAAATGTCAAATGCCAATACAATAACTGAAATGCTTAATTCAATTAACGTTTCAAGAGGGTACGAATCAATGAGTAAAATTTTAAAAACTCAAAGCGACACCGTACAACAAGCCATCAACTTAGGTAGTATTTCAAGATAGGAGCAATAATGTTAAGAGCACTAACTACAGCAGCAACAGGGATGATTGCACAACAAAATAACTTAGATGTCATATCAAATAACGTAGCTAACTTATCGACATTTGGATATAAAAAAGTAAGAGCAGAATTCCAAGACCTTTTAAGTCAAATCCATAGGACTCCGGGGGCGCAAATGGGTCAAGGAACATATCAACCCGTTGGTATTGAAGTTGGTCTTGGTGTTAAAACTGCCGCAACAACAAGAATTTTCTCAACAGGCAACTTGCAATCAACAGACAGACAACTTGATGTTGCTATAGCAGGTGACGGATTTTTCCAAATAACTCTTGATGATGGTTCTCTAGCCTATACAAGAGATGGTTCTTGGAAAATGGATTCAAACGGGCAAATCGTAACAACAGACGGATATCAACTTCAACCGCCCATCACAATTCCCGTTAATGCAAAAGAAATAGTAATTTCTCAAGCAGGGATTGTTTCTTGTACAACAGGAACAAATTCTGAGCAAACTCAATTAGGCCAAATTCAATTGGTAAAATTTCAAAACCCATCGGGCTTAATGGCAATAGGACACAACTTATATCGTGAAACACAAGCTTCTGGAACTCCTCTGCAAGGTATAGCCGGCGAAGAAGGCTATGGAACAATTGAACAATGCTTCATTGAAGGCTCAAACGTTCAAATCGTAGAAGAATTAATCGGACTAATTAAAACAGAACGTGCCTACGAATCAAATTCAAAAGTAATCACAGCAGGTTCAAACATACTTCAACAAACAAATCAAATAGTATAGAGGAAAAATGAAAAAATCAATTAAAAATTTAATATTATTTTTAATGATGAGCACAAGTGTAAACTGTGCATTTTGCTATACTTTAACCAAAGAAGAATTAAAAGCCGATATTTTAGCTAAAATTACTCCCGAGATTAAAGCTCAATTAGCTGATTATACTCAAGATATTAAAATTTCAATACAAGGTTTATCAAATCAAGCAATAGTAACAAATGAAAATACAAAACCAAAAATTGAAATAATTTCACAAAATAACTCATTTAATCAAAATTCTTATAAAAGAATTATTATTAAAAATTCAATGGGAAATGTTATAAAAGCATTCCCAATTAACGTACAAACACAGGCTTTTGCACCGGTTTTAACAGCAAGTGAAACAATTGCTTTTAATCAAAGTATAAACCCAAACAACACAAAAATTGAAAGAAAAGATATAACAAGATACTTAGGAAAAACCTATTCAACACAAGTTAGCGGAGTAATCGCAAAAAGAAACTATCAAAAAGGAAATATAATCATAGCAGATTTTACAAAAACAAAATCTTCAGTTTTAAGAAATTCAAGCATTGATATTGTTTTTCAATCAAACGGTTTAAACATAAGACTAAGAGGAAAAGCACTCAAGGATGGCGCAATTGGGGATACAATTCTTGTTCGCTCTGATAAATATAATAGAACATATACAGGAATTGTACAATCCGAAAATGAAGTTATAGTAAGGATTTAGGTATGAAAAAGTTAGTTATTTTATCTTTAATATTAAGCTCAATCTTAAGTGTAAATGCTGAAAGTTTATTTTCGCTTAATGCTTCACAAAGCTCGGTAATTGAACCTAAAGCTCTATTTTCATCAGTTAGAGCAAGAGGAATAGGCGATTTAGTTTCAATTGTAATCGATGAAGCACCTGCAATGACGGATATTGGAACATATTCAACCCAAAAACAAAGCTCATTGGCTGAAAATTTAACCAGAGCATTTAACACTATCTTTAGCGCAAATTTAAAAGGTGCACTTAATGGCACAGAAGGAAATTTAAACGTTACAGGTCAAACTCAACTTGCAAGAACGCTATCTTTAACCGATATTGTCGTTGCTCAAGTTGTACAAGTTTTACCTAACGGAAATTTACTTGTTCAAGGCAAAAAAAGTTTAGTTAACCAAAACGAAAGATTGGATTTAATTATATCCGGAATAGTTGATCCTAAATGGATTAATCAATCAGGAGAAATATACTCAAGCCAAGTAGCTAACTTACAATTTGCAATGAATGGCGCAGGTACAGTATCTCGTGGTCAAAACGAAGGTATCTTAGATAGAGCAATTAGAACAATATTCTAAACAATACGGGATGACAAATATGAAAATTCAAAAATTTATAGCTTTAATTATTCTTAGTTTTATGGCATTATCTTGCGCAACTCAAGTTTATGCTATATCAGAACAAACCTTAAGAATAAAGGATATAACCCATGTTAAAGGGATAAGAGAAAACCAAGCAGTAGGCTACGGGCTTGTAGTGGGTCTGCAAAATACAGGTGATAACTCACGTCATACTCAAATGACAAGCCAACAAATGCTATTATCTTTAGGTACAGTAATTGACCAATCAAACTACATCCAAAAAGGTACTTCAGCAGCCGTTATCGTTACTGCTACAATTCCTCCCTTTGCAAAAGAAGGAGATAAGCTTGATGTAACAGTTTCAGCTATGGCGGACGCTAAAAGCCTTGTAGGAGGCGTCTTAGTTCAAACACAATTAAGAGCTCCAAACGGTGAAATTGTAGCTGTGGCTCAAGGCCCTGTTTCAACAGGCGGTATCAAAGCATCTCAAGGCGGTGCAAGCGCTTCTAAGGGAGTTACTACAACAGGAAGAGTTCCAAACGGTGCAATTGTTGAAAGAGATATTTTATCTACAATAGGCGATGAAACAACTCTAACTTTGCTATTGGATAAAGCCGACTACACAATGGCAAGCCGTATCTCTAAAACAATTTCAACAAGAATAGCTCCAGCTAAAGCTCTTGATGGCGGTGCGGTTGAAATTCAAATACCGCAAAGATATAGAGATGATAGAGTTACATTTCTATCTTTAATAGAAAACCAAATAGTAGGTGCAGTAAGCGAAAAGGCAAAAGTCGTCGTAAATGAACGAACAGGAACAATAGTAATAGGCGGAAATACAAAATTAATGCCTGCTGCAATTGCCCATGGAGGAATTACAGTTACTATTCAAGTTGAAAACGAAGTAGTTCAACCAAATCCTATGGCACAAGGAAATACTGCACTAATACAAAACGCAGCTATTCAAGTAACCGAAAAACAAGGTTCATTAATTCAAATGCAAGCTAATTCAAGCTTATCTGATTTAGTAAGTGCACTGAATAATATTGGTGTTACACCGCTTGATTTAATA
>CALUZF010000053.1 GCA_944325165.1 Candidatus Gastranaerophilales bacterium | reverse complement strand
TTTGTGAACAAATTAAGCCGTGATGGATAGAATTAGTATTACGGAGTTTATAGAGGAGTTTACATGCCTTTAAATGCTTGTGAAAAAAAATACTTGCTATTATTTTATAAATTTGTCAATAGTTTTTACAAAAATTAACAAAGCTAATTATTTAACAAAGAATATTTAATCTCCGCCATTTTCCAATCTTCAAGAGTGTCTATATCTTGAATATTTGATTCTTTCATTTTGTAAGGCAATATTTTTTTTATATTTGATAAATCTTTATAAAAATAAAACATACCAACGTCATGATACATAGTTTCTAAATCTTGAGAACGCGCTCTTTCGTTTTCCGGTTCACGAAAAGCTAAATAACCTTCTTGATTAATTCTATATGCTCTTTGAATTGGATAAGAAAAATTAACCACAGGTATTAATCCATCGGCGTTGCTGTCTTTATATTGTTTATAAGCATCTTTTAATATATTTGCAGTCAAAAAAGGCACACATGGATAAATACAACAAATATCATCGAATTTCTTATTAATTTTTTTATAATTATAAATAACTTCAGCTAAAACATCCAGCGTTGTTGCATAATCATTTGATGTTTCACAAGAGCGCATAAAAGGAACTTTTGCACCATATTTAACTGCTATTTGGGCTATCTCTTTATCATCAGTAGAAACCATAACTTCATCAAAAATTTCACTTCTTATAGCCGCATCTATAGCGTATGATAACATCGGTTTTCCCATAAAATCTTTTATATTTTTTCGTGGAATTCTTTTACTACCGCCTCTTGCAGTAATTATAGCAACAACAGCCATCTTAAAATTCTCCTTTTATCATTTGCGCCAAGAATTGAGCGTCTTTTTTATAGTCATTTAAATTTTCTTTAGAAGATTTATTTGTTTCGATTGTAATTGGGATATTATTTCCGATTATTTTAAAAATTCTTTCAAAATCGAGATTTCCCTCTTTAAAGTTCAGATGTTGATCAATTGTAGAGGTAACTATTAAATCACTCAAATGAATTCTTTGGGGTCTTAAATTCATTAATTTTTCTATGTAGCCATATACATCATATTTAAAACTGTTTGCTGCACAAATTGCATGACCGATATCTAAACAAAACCCGCAACCTGCATTTTTAATAATGTAATCTAATTCTTCATATTTTGCGCCGACATAATAATCTTCATTTACAAATTTCAATGTTTCATAGGGTTTATTTTCAATCAATATTCTGCTATCGTTGATTTCCTTAAGCTGATTTGCGGTTTCTTTGTAGTCTCCTCCCGAACCACCATGAAAAATAATTCTATCAGCATTTAGTCTATCTGCATATTTTTTAACTTGCTCATACAGTTTGTAATTATGTTCTTTTGAACTTTTTTTTGAAAGATTCATTTTGTGAGCATAATGAGGAGCGTGTATATCAAAAGGGATATTTAATTTTGCCCAGCTTTCAAGTTTATCCATATAATCCGGTACAATATATAATTCTATATAGCTGAAAATCCCTTCATGATATAATTTTTTAGCTTCTTCAAGATAAAAATCAGTATTTATATTCCATAACTTTAAACCGATTTTAGACATAGACTTCACCTTTTAATATGCAATCTCCTTTTGCTTTGTCGCATTTAATTTTTTTATTTAAAATTTCATCCAATTCATAAGGAATATAAGAATTAACAGGCGCAGGTCGTAACATTTCTATTTTTTCTTTTGTAATTATGTCTCCTGCTTTTAAATCGGTATTTAATCTAATAGATCTTCTTTGAACAATGACAGTATCTTTTTCGTTCTCTTCCACTCTTTTTATTCCATCACCCAATGCTTGTTCTAATTCTCTAGTCCTCAATACCATTTCTTTCCAAGTTTGAGGATTCATAGCAAACTTATGATCCGGCCCTAATCTATCGTTATCATCTGTAAAATGTTTTTCAATTACCCTTGCACCAAGAGCAACAGCTCCCAAAACAGCACTATGCCCAAATGTATGATCAGATAAACCAAGTATGATATCTTTGAATTTATCTTTATATGTCAACAATACATTCAAATTAACATATTTCATATTCTCTAAATTAGCAGTATAATTTGTATTACATTGCATTAAAACTATATTTTTATTGTATTTAGATATAGCCTCAACAGCTCTTATTACATCATCCATATCTGATGCGCCCGTTGCAAGTAAAACAGCTTTGTTTAATTTTGCAACAGTTTCTAAAAATTCAATCCAACTTATATCGCCCGAACCTATTTTATAAGCATTGACAAACTTATCTATATCATTTATAGCTTCATAATCATAAGGAGTTGTCATAAATTCAATTTCAGCATCTTTGCATGTCTCAATAATCTCATCATTCCATTCTCTTTTATAATGATATTCATCATATATCTCATAAACAGATTTTTTCCAAGAATTCTGATGAGATTGAGAGCCTGCTAAATTCTTAAAACCATAATCACTAACTATCTTATCTGGCAAAAAATGCTGAAATTTTGCACAATCAGCACCTGCTTCTTTAGCTAAATAGATTAATTTTTTAGCTCTTTTTAAATCTCCATCATGATTTGCAGCAATATCTGCTATAAAATACGCAGGATAATTTAAACCGATTTTTTTATTTCCAATATTAATTTCTTTATTAAACATCATTGTAATCCTCTTTTAGTTTTAACAAGCATTCTTTTAAATTCGGCATTTTATATTTCAAACAATCTTCAATTTTTTTAGTATCCAATCCTAAACTATTAGCTCTTTTTGAAGGCAGATTATTAACAGAACCAATAGAATAATCGGTCATTTCTAAATTAAAAACTTTTGCTAAATTGAGAATAAAATCTTTTTTGGAAAATACTTCTGAACTTGCCAAATTATATAATCCGCAAGCATTTTTACTAATTAAATCAAGTAAAATTGAAGAAAAAAGTGAAACAGGAATGCTCGAAGTATAATAATCTTCAAAAAGAGTCATTTTTTCTTTATTTTTTATAGAACTCAACGCCCATTCAACAAAAGTTTGCTGCTCTTCATTTTTAAAGCCTACAATATTTGTTCTTACAACTAAAGATTTATCTGAATTAAGAGAAAATATCTCGCCAATATATTTTGTTTTTGCATATTCATTTAAAAAGACAGGTTTTGCCTTTTCATCGTGCTTAGAATTGCCGTCGCCGTGAAAATAGCCGTCAGTAGAAATATAGACATATTTATATCCTATTTCATCGCCCAATGAAGCCAAATATGAACTCGGACGTGCATTTACCATATAAGAAATATCAGGGTGCTCATCACAAATATTATGATTTACTATTGCAACAGTATTTATAACTACATCAAAACGGTTTTTGCAAAGAAATTCTTTTATTTCTTTCTCATTAGTTATATCAATATTATAGTCTGCATTTTTTCTTGCTATTCCTACTGTGTCAATATTTCTTTTTAAACATTCCTTATATAAAGCCCTGCCAAGCATTCCGCTTGAGCCCAAAATACAATATTTCACAATGCAATCCTTATATTTCTTTGATTAATTTTTTCATATCTTCAACGCTAAGCCATTTGTCGTTATTTCCAGAATGATATTCAAAATCGGGCGCTACTTTTTTAGCATTAGGATATTTATATTGAATATTTTCTAAATCAATTTGTGGCAATATTATATAAAAATCATTAAATTCAATTGTATTTGGAGCATCTTCTTTTGTTATCATTTGTTCATGGATTTTTTCACCAGGTCTTATTCCAACTTCTTTAATTTTTAATTGTGGTGCAATTGCTTCTGCTAGTTGAGGCATTCTCATTGATGGAATTTTCTTAACATATAATTCTCCGCCTTGCATATGTTCAATTGCTTCTAAAACCATATCAACAGCTTGTTCAAGTTTTAGCCAAAAGCGAGTCATTCTTAAATCTGTTATAGGTAATTCACTTGCACCTTCTTCAACAAGTTTTTGGAAAAATGGTATCACAGAACCTCTTGAGCCTGCAACATTACCATATCTTACAACAGAAAATCTTGTTTCTTTGCTTCCACAATAAGCATTTCCTGCAATAAATAATTTATCTGAACATAATTTTGTTGCACCATATAAATTAATTGGAGCGCAAGCCTTATCGGTAGATAACGCCACAACTTTTTTAACTTTGCAATCAATAGCGCAATCTATAACATTTTGAGCACCATGGATATTTGTTTTAACTGCTTCAAAAGGATTATATTCACAAGCAGGAACTTGCTTTAGTGCAGCCGCATGTACTACGATATCCACACCTTCAAATGCCCTCATCATTCTTTCTTTATCTCTAACATCTCCAATAAAAAATCTTAATTTTTCAAGATAAGGTTTAAATTCAGGCATATTAGACATCATAAATTGTTTAAATTCATCTCTTGAATAAATTATTATTTTCTTTACTTGTGGATATTTTTCTAAAACAGTTTTTGTAAATTTTTTGCCAAAACTGCCTGTTCCACCTGTTATTAATATAGTTTTATTATTTAACATTGTTAATTCCTTTCAATTTAACATCTTTCCCATTTATTAGTTTCAAAATTATATCTTTTAACTATTCTTGCAGGATTGCCAACTGCGACAGAATAATCTGGTATATCTTTTGTAATTACACTTTTAGAACCTATTATGCAATGATTTCCAATATTTGCACCGGCTAAAATAGTAACTCCATCTCCAACCCAACCATCAGAACCTATTTTAATATTTCCACCTCTTGAACCTTGAAATTTCACGGCAGTTAGAGCGTCTTCATAATTATGGTTTGTTGATAATATTAATATATTGCTTGCGAATAAGGCATTATTGCCTATTTCAACATTTCCGATACCACCAATATGAACATTTTGACCAAAATTACAATTTTCTCCTATTGTGATTTTGGTATCATTTTCTTTAGCTAAAATACCACAATTCGGACCAAATTCTGTACCTTTACCAATAATTATGCTATTTTTTGATTTTCCTACAAAGTTTGCTTTTTTCCTTATCACGTTTGACCCATATAATTTAACATTTTTTAGTTTCGCAGAAAAACTAATTTTTGTGGGTTTAAATTTGTTTCTATCATAAGTAAAAGAAAAACCCAAAATTTTTATTATTCTTATTTGGTCTTTTTTTATTTTTTCAAATAACTTCATAATTCACCACTTATTATCTTTTAAAATTAACTCCCATAAAATCAAACTCATGAGTTGATTTTACATCAGAATATTTATAATCAACACCAAAAACTTGATTATAATACCCATAAGGATATGAATTTTCTTTAGGTTTTAGTGCTAAATTTTTATCATCAATTAACTCATATAATTCTTCCATTGAATGAGCAATATATGAACAATCATAATCATCATAAGGAGCTTTGCCTGCTAAAATTGATATATTTCCCCAAAAATTTGCCTCGCAACCGATTGTAGAATACGCGGTAATAACCTTTGAAGATGCTTCAATTAGGGCATAAGTATCAATTTTTTCATCCGGTTCTATTACTGTTAAATTTTTATATAGTTTTTTAAATTCGTTTATTTCTCTAATTTGAGTTGATTTTTTCTTTTTTGCTTTTGTTAAATTAGGATGAACTCTTAAATAAAAGTGTTTTGTTTCATCATTTTTATAATGCTCTAACATTTCACTTAAAATTTCATTTTCATTTTCTTTAAATGGATGTTTCCAACTATCAAAAGCCATAACCTCATCAATTGATGAATTAAAAAACGCTATATTTTCCTTTGTTTCATCCCAATTTTTTGGTAACAAATCTTTTGTTTGATTTTTTGTAAAAGATTCGATTGCTTGAAATTTACCTTTTCTTCTGTCTATAAACCATTTTTGAGCAATCTCATCTTTATTTTGCGGTGCATTTTCCCAATATTCTTTTACTTCTTTCTTCCAATTATAAAAATCATGAACCACATTATTTTTAATTATTCTAAATTTATGTATATTTGCTCCATTTTCATAAATATAATAAGGAATATTCTCTTTTTTTGCAAAAGCAACAGCAGGATACATAGAAGGCATTCTGCCATTAAAAGTATGAATTTCATCAAATTTTATTTCATTATGGAATTTTTCAATATTTTTTAATGTTATATATTCTGTTTCAAACGCATTTTTAATATCATTATTCCATTTTTTAATATTAAAATCATAATCTCTTGTTAGGGTCATTATACAGCTTATAGGACCTAAGCCCAAGTTATAACCTTCAATATCATAATTTATCGCCTCTTTAATGGATGAAAATTTAGGGAATTTTGGGCATTTGATTTTTTCCATTTTTAAAATTTTAGCAGAGCTAATTCCTGCAATATTTGCGATTTTTTGACAAACTTTATTACATTTATTGCAATACCCGATATGATTTCTGCGATTTAAACCGCACCAGCCCTTTATTTTGTTATTACAATCCAAGATATAAATTTCGTTTTCTTGATTTTCAAGAAGTCTTTTTAAAACCTCTGCAACCATTCCCCATTTAAATGTTGCTCTTGAATGACCTGCGACAAACAATATATTATTTTTCATATTAACTCCCACTAATTTTTATTAAATATTTTTTTCCTTAAATCCCTAACAGTAAATTTTTTTAATGTTTTTGGTAATTCATTTATATATTTTTGATAATCAAGATATGGTTTTTTCATTCTCCAAGGTTTTCCTGGGTATCCTGCATAATGAAGAATTACAGTATTGTTTTTTGCTTCTTGAATTTCATCATTCTCATAAACAAATTTCAAATATTCATATTCTTTTATTCTTGTAAAATTATTATTGTAATATATTCCTTGCAAAACACAATATTTTAAATCTAAAGGTAAAACATTTTGACATGTAATATTAATTAAATCTAAATCATAAGCTTTTAATTTATTTTTATGGATTTTTATATTTTCTTTTAACTTATTTAATATTTTTTCTTCACGAAAACGCTCAGAATTGTATAGTATCAATCCTGACCAATATATAAAATCTTTAGTATTTTCGCTATAATATCTATGTTCAATTACATCTGGAGTATTTTTCTCTGCTTTCACCATACCCATTTCATAATCATTGACATCAGTCAAATACAACTCTTCTAAATCTCCCCTAAATAAAACATCTACATCAGAATAAATAACTTTATTGTATTCTTTTAAAATTTCGGGGATTAATAATCTATAGTATACAATTTCTGTCCAAGAACCTTTATTTTTAGGAGCATTTTTAAATATATCTGGGTTTATATAATGAAAAGCAATATTGTGTCTTGTATTTTCAGTTAATTTAGAGATATTTTTTTGGTCTTTTAGATTGATATCGGAATGAAAAATTCTAATATCATAAGTTGTGGTATCTTTAGCACAATCAATTAAACTTTTAATTGCAACAGATGCTCCTAAAATTATTCTTGAATCAAAACAAAAAACAACAGGAATATTAGTCATTATAATCCTCTTTTTGTATGTCTGTTATTTTATTTGCAAGCTCAAATGAACCACCTAATACAGTTGAATTATCGGGTATTGATTTATAAACAACAGCTCCTGGCCCAATCGTAACATTATTGCCTATTTTAATATCCCCAAATAAAACAGTATTGGGATATATCGTGACATTATCACCTATTATTGGAGCTTTAGACTTCCAACTTCCAATTGTAACATTTTGAAAAATAACACAATTTTTACCTAAAATTGCATTTTTCGCTATTGTAATTCCTATTGGATGAGGAAAAACTGTATTTTGCTTTTTTAAATAATCAAGATTTACTATTGCACAACAATCTGACAATTGATTAATCAAAGGATTTTTAAACCTGATTTTTAATCCTAATACATTTATTAGTATATGTGCATTTTCTCTTTTTATATAAAACATACCGTACTTTCTTTTAGAAAAACTTCTTTTCTTCTTTCATTTTTAAAAAATGTTCAACATTTCTTGTTTTAAAAACTTTTGCAGGATTTCCACCTGCAATTGAATATGGAGGTATATCGCCATGGACAACAGAACCCGCTTGAATTATCGCACCTTCGCCAATTGTTGTACCTGGCAGAATTGTACTTCTTGTTCCAATCCAAACATAAGAAGCAATATTTACAGGTTTTCTGATAACAGTTGTATCATAAGGTATAGCATCACCCTCATAATTATGATTGTCTGTGCATATAACAGTTTCGGCTCCCATATGCACATAATCACCAATATTTAAATCACCGTCACCGTACACTAATAATCCATTAATACTAACATGCGAGCCGATATATGTGTGTTTATTAACTCTTACTTCGTTTACACCTGTACATTTAAAATCCTCGCCGACAAATTTTGCTTTCTTTTTTACTTTTGTTTTTTTGAAAAAAGATAGTATTTTAGACTTTACATAAGCCCTTTTGTTTTTTTTGACAAATATTGATACAAAAATATTTACAAGCAATCTAAACATTTTAAAATTCCAATCTAATTTTTCTTTAATACTTCCCTAAAATTACTCAAAGAACGATTATAAAAATCATTGGTATATATTTTTAAATTTTCCTGCAATTTCAAATATTCATCCTGCGACATATTTATACCTTTTTCCATTGCTAAAGGATAGTCTTCGTCTTTATTATATAAAATTGAATTGTTTTCACTAAAGCCATTTATCGAAGCGAAGCTTTTTAAAATAATGCAGGGTTTTAAAAAGCCATATACAAGCTGAAAATTACCGCTTGTTCCTGTTGTATTATATCTTTGATGAGCAGGATTATCAGCATTATATGAAGTTAACATAAAATCAGCTTTTTCAATTTCATCATACATTTTATCAAAAGGAAGTCTGCCTTTTATATCTATGTATGGTCTTAATTCTTTATTAAACGCTTTCAAAGTGCCTTTTCCGATGACTGTTACTTTAAAATTTTTATAGCCTTTTTTATATAGTTCTTCAATCGAATTTATAATTTGTTCGTTATTTTTTCTTTTATCTCTTATAGCACCAACTGTTACAAAGTTTGTTATATCTTGGTTTTTGGGAGTGATTTTTATTTTACCAAAATAATGAGGGTTTATAACGATTGATTTTGCACCTTTGTAATTTAGTTCTCTAAGAGTAATTAAATCATTTTTCCAAATACCCTTATCAACGGCGAATTTTGCTTCATGTTCAACAAAAAATATTTTTGATTTATCTGCTTTATGATTAAAAGCACTATAAATTTCATCATAATTTACTTCATCATAAAGTTTGCCGACAGTTGTAACTAAAAGTCCTTTTACATCCGATAAATCAGTATTTTTAAAATATTTTCTTATTTGTTTTTGACTTAATTTATTAAATGAAATGTTTTCGTTATCATTAAATCTTGAAAATAAACCTTCTTTATACCTATCAGGAGTAATTAAAACGCTAACATGATAGCCTAAATCCAATAAATATTTGCAAAACCCCGGAACAACCTCTGCATGACTTTTTGAGCATGGTTCCCAAACTAAAAAAGTATTTTCTTTGATTATAGGCTTTTTAGAAAAATTATCTACACAAAAGGATTTAACACTTTTAAAAAATTTTAACACATTGTCATCCTTTTAAATACTCCCAAATACATAAAATTATAATACCATAAACAAGATTTATCTGTGCTTTGTAAATTATTTTTAACCTATTTTAAAAGTAACTTGCTAACAAAAAAGACTTCCGAAGAAGTCTTTTTTAAATGGTGGGGGTAAAGCGGCGAAGTTCGAACTTTTTGAGATACATAAAAGAGCTGATTGAAGAACTCAAAAAGTCAGATACAGTCTTACTTTTAGAACATTATCTTGTATTTAAGCAATCAGTTAGCTGTCATGCTGAACTTGTTTGACAAAGCGAACCAAAATTTTTGTCATCCTGAACTTGTTTCAGGATCTTAAAAATTT
>CALUZF010000052.1 GCA_944325165.1 Candidatus Gastranaerophilales bacterium | reverse complement strand
CCGTCATTAAGGCGGCTACTAGACTTGGGGAGGAGGTTTTGATAACGAGCTTTCGCTCTTTATCAAATTCATATAGTCGTATTTTCGACACTTATTTTTTCAGACTTAAATTTTCTTTTTTAATTTCATCTAAAAGGTGTAATTTTAAAAAAATGAAAAAAAAATATAA
The DNA here is from genome assembly GCA_944325165.1 of Candidatus Gastranaerophilales bacterium. Taxonomy (GTDB): domain Bacteria; phylum Cyanobacteriota; class Vampirovibrionia; order Gastranaerophilales; family Gastranaerophilaceae; genus RUG14156. The sequence goes on along the minus strand of CALUZF010000052.1, from coordinate 10,190 downwards.
CGAATTTGTTAAAATTAAAGTATGAGAAAATTTTTTGGATATTTTATTATAGTAACGCTTTTGTTTTCTTTTATGACTTTAGCTGAGGCTAAACCTAAAAAGAAAAAAACTCCTTCAACAAAGCATAAAATAGAATTTGTAACTAGAGATAATTTTATTCTTGTTGGTGATTTATATCTGGCAAATCCTGCAACTAATAAGCCTTTAGTTGTGTGCTTACATTCTTTTTCTATGAATGCTCAAGTTTGGAAGGAATTAGCTCAAACATTGAGAGTTAAAGGATATAATGTTTTAGCTATGGATTTACGTGGCCATGGCAGAAGTGTTTATAATGAAAATCTTAAATTAAAATCTAGATATTATTATAAGCAAGACACTTGGCAAAAGCTTCCAAAAGATGTTTATGATGCTGTTAAATATGTAAAATTAAATTATCCTAAAGTAAATTGTGATGATGTAATTATTGTAGGTGCTGATATTGGTGCATCAGCTGGAGTAATTGGCTCAATGTCGTTTAAAAATGCACCTCAAAAAATGGTATTAATTTCTCCTATGTTAGAATTTAAAGGTCTTAGAATGCCTCTTAGAACTAATAAATTTTATGATACTAGAATATTGATGGTATTAGCAAAAACAGATAGAGTTTTGTTGAATTTTAATACAAAAACCCCCGCAACAGTTAAACATTATGAAATAGGCGGTCCTGGAAATCAACTTATAAAAGTTAATAAAGATGCCTATCAAGATGTTATTAATTTTATAATCAATTAGAACGAAATTAAAAAATGCACCCTATACAAGCAGTGCATTTTGGCATACAGTGGATTACCTATTTAGTTATTCCACTAATTTATTTTTTATAACGCTTTCCGTAAACTTCATGAACATTTTCAATTGACAAAAATGCATTTTCATCCATGCTTGTTACAAGCTCTCTTAATTTATAGAGCTCAATTCTTGGAACTATGCAATAGACCATAGTTTTTTTAACTTTTGAATATCCGCCTTGAGCTTCAATATATGTAACTGTTTTATTTAATTTTTCTATTATTGCTTGACCTAATTCGTGTCCTTTGTCTGAAATTATTCTTATTGATTTTTCTTCGCTTAAACCTTCTACAATTGTATCTATTGCTCTATATGCGATTATATAGGTTAAAGTAGAATACATTGCTTGTTCCCAGCCGTATAAAAATCCTGCTGTAATGAATATAAAAATATTGATAAACATTATTATTTCACCAACAGACCAAGGCAATTTTTTGGAGACTTTTATGGCTAGAATTTCTGTTCCATCCATACAAGCATTGTTTTTTAGAACTATTCCCACTCCTGTACCTAATATTCCTCCGCCAAATACTGCTGATAAAAGCAAGTCATGGGTAATTATTGGTATATGATTTGAAACCAAGTTAACAAATAGCGCTAACATTCCAACGCTATAAAATGCCATAAAAATAAATCTTTTACCAAATTCATTGAGTGCTAATATTAAAAATGGAATATTGAGAACCACAAGGAATATACCAAGGTTTATTTTGGTAACGTAGCTTGCCATGATGGATACGCCTACTATTCCACCATCAATGATTTGATTTGGTACTAAAAAACATTTTAGTGCAAATGCTGCTAAAAATGCTCCGATTGTGTTAAATAATAAATTAGTTGTAAATTCTTTCATAAGATTTATGATAGAATAATTTTATGAAAAAGTATATAGTTTTATTATTAATTTTCTTTTTTTCTTTTTTTCTTTTTGGATGTTCAAATAAAAAAGAAGAAGTTGATGACTTGCAATTAATTAAAGATAGAGGATATATAAAAGTAGGAGTTAAAGTGGATTCTCCGCCATTTGGTTATTATGATAAAAATGGCAGATTAGTAGGTTTAGATATTGATATTGCTTATGAAATTGCAAATAGAATATTTGAGAGCAATTCGCCTGCACATGTTGAATTTATACCTGTAACTCCTCAAAATAGAATATCAATGCTAAACTCTAAAAAAGTCGATATGCTTGTTGCAACTATGAGCATCAGCAACAAAAGAAAATTGGTATTAGATTTTTCAATTCCTTATTTTGCCGCAAATCAGAAAATAATGATAAGAAAAACTTCAAAAATTTCAAATTTACAATATTTTAATAAACATGGTAGACTTGCAATTGTTATGGGTACGACAGGTGAAAAAATTGCAAGATTAATCGCTCCTAATGCAAATTTAATTGGTGCTAAAAGTTATATTGAGGCTTATAATTTATTGATTAATAATCAAGTGGATGCAATTTTGGGTGATGACTGTATTTTGGCTGGTTTTTTAAATGATAAGTTAAAAATTGTAAATAATATTTATTCAAGAGAATTTTATGGCGTTGCACTTCGAAAATCTGAGAAATCTAAAGAATTGTTAAAACACGTTAATTCAGCAATTACAATGATTTTAGATGAAAGAAAGATTAATTTAATAGCTAAAAAGTGGCTTGTGTATTAAAAATTACTTTTTTTTATTATAATTATTTTGTTAAAGTTATAGGTAAATTATGGATAGAAATAGAATCAATAAACGTTTAATGTTTTGGTATTCAATTTTTTGGGTACTTTTTGTTTTAGCTATTTATCTTTCTTATTTTGTTTATTTTGTCGATATTACATCTACAAAATCAAAATGGGTAGGATTATTTGCAGGTGCTATAGCTATTTTATTTGCTTCTTGCAAGGCTTTAGAGATATCTTTTTATAAAAGTAAAAATCCAATGATTGAAAAAATCACAAAATATTTTACGGATGGCGCTTTTATTTTTCTCAGAAAATTATTCAAAATTTCTCTTTTGTTTATGTTTTTTCTTTCCTGTTTTTTAGTCAAATTAATGGGAAATAATTTTGTTTTATGTTTTATTTGTGGATGTGTGTTTACTTTTGTTTTGATAGCACTATCGGTTTTAGCATCTTCAAAAATTGCAACACGTTCATCTCAATTTTATAAAGAATCCAATTCTTTGGCTTTAGCGCAAATATTTAATTCCAGCATTTTTGTTTCTTTTATATTAGTTGCGCTTTCTATAATTCCATTGGTTATTTTGTTTCATATCACAAAAGATTATCAAGTTTTAAACGGTTTTGTTTTGGGTTGCGCATTAATTGCAATATTAAATAATGCTTCATCTGTTATTTCAAAACAAGCTGTTAATTGTGCAGATGATGTTGCAAGAAATCACGTTGCAGAATATGAAAAAAATGACAAAAGAAACCCTCTTCTTTTATTGAGCGGTGTTACAAAATCAATTTTAGGCATTAGTGTACTTTCTTGTGATTTATATGTTTCTTTATCGCTTGCGTTAATTTCTGCTATGGCTGTAGGGGGTGAATTTTTGCAGTTGATGGGCTCTTTTTTGCCTATAATTATATTGGCAAGCGGTATATTCGCTTCTATTGTTTCGGTGCTATTTATTAATTTTAATAAAATAAATAATCCTTTGAGGACTTTATTTTCAAGAGCTTTTATTGCAAATTTGATTTTTATTGTAATTTCATATTTTGTTGTAAAAACTTGGCTTAGCAATTGTATTTATCTGTTTTACCCTATTTTATTAGGTTCTTTGGGCGGTTATTTTGTTTGTTTTTTAAATTCAAATATTCTATATTCAAAATATAAACCTTCAATAAATGTTACTAATGCTGCTATGTCAGGTTTTTTGTCTACATATAGACAAGTTATAAAGGAAAGTTTTTCAAGCGTATTTTCTCCTTGCGTTGTTGTTGCGCTCTTTATTGTAGCTTCTTTTGTTTTAGCTCAAGGATTACAAGAGCCTGCATCTGGGTTATTTGGTATTTCTCTTTCAGTATTATCGATGTTATCATGTAGTGCTCTAATTGTTGCTATGTGCTCATTTGGATTTACTTCAAAAAATGTTTATACGGTATTAGATACTTACGAAGAAGATATTTGTGATAAGGATAATATTTTATCAAATTCTATAGGTAATGTTGGTTTTCATATTATTTCGCTAGGAAAGAATTTTGTTAATTTTGCAACTTTAATTGCTTGTATTTCAGCGCTTGTTGCATATTGTATTTTAGCTAATTTGGATCAAATTGATATTATTAACCCTTATGTAATGGCTTCTATATTTTTAGGGGTGTTTGTGCCTTTCTTTTATAGCGCTTTTTCTATGGGGATTGTTTCAAAAACCGCTCGCAGGTTGGTTTTAGAGGTAAAAAAGCAAATTAAAAATTTTCCGCAGGTGCTGCGTTATGAAATGAGACCAAATTATGAAAAATGTGTTGATATTTCTGCGCTTAATTCTTTAATTCAAGTTATTTTCAGCGTTATTATAGTGCTTTTAATATTTTTTGTAATCGCTTTTAATTTAGAGGAAGAGGCGCTTGGAGGATTTATTTTTGGAGCGTTAGTTATTTCTTTTTCTTTAATTTATACTTCAAATTCCTCTTGTGTGCTAATTAAAAGTGTAAAAAGGCATTTTGAAAATCAATTTAACTGTATAAAAAATACTGATGAATATAATGCAATAAGTATTAATGAAGAAATTTTTCATTCTTTCAAGGATTTAATTAATCCATTATTAAGTGCATTAATCAAATTTTTAATAGTTTTGGGGTTAACTTTAATTCCTTTGTTTATTGGGTAAGGTAATTATTTAATGACTGTCAAGATAGAAAAATTTAAAGTTTATTCAAAAGGCTATAGCGATATAATTGATATTACAAATAAGATTCAAGATATAGTTTATGATTTAAGCTCTAAATGTGCTTTGTTGAATGTTTTTGTTGTTTCTTCCTGTGCATCAATTATAACTTTGGATTCAGAGCCTGCTTTGAGCTATGATGTAGCAAAGCTTTTAGATTTAATTGTTCCTATAAATAAAGTTTATCAACATGATAATGTTTGGCATGAGGGTAACGCCTATGCTCATTTGAGAGCATCAATGTTAGGTAATAATATTACTTTACCTGTTGTTGATGGAGCTATAGTTCTTGATATTTATCAACAAATTGTTATGATAGATTTTGATAATAAACCTTCGCAAAAAGAGATTGTAGTTACAATAACGGAATAGAAAATGACAAATAGAATTAAGCAAATTAAATATTATACAAAGCTTTTGAAAGATAATGAATATTTATTGTTAAAATCAAATGACGAATTTTTTAATTGTCATTATTGTTCATCCCCTTTGGCTGTATTAACAGGTTTTTTGGGTACTGAAGGCGAAGCTGTAATAGACAAGAAAGGTAAAATCAGGATTTTTGTTGACACAAGATATCATCTGTTAGTAGATAAACAAGTATATGATGATATTGAGGTATATAAAATGCCTTTAGGAGAAACTTTTTTTGAGGCATTTAAAAAGTTTTATAAGAAAAATTCAATTTTTCATGTAGTAGATGATATTTCTCTTAAAACTTATTTAAAATATAGCGATTTTTATGATTTAAGAAAATATACTCTGCCAAAAGCCTATTCAAAAAATCTTGATTTTAACAAAAAACAAAAAATTTTTAAAATCTCAGATAAAATTGACAGACTAACATTTTTAGACAAAATTAAAAAACTAAAAAAGGTATATAACAACATAGCAAAGGTTGTAATATTTAATTTAGATGAAATCTCTTATCTTACAGGTTTGAGAAGTTTTCAAATGAAATATTCATCTAATTTTCGCTCTGTTTTGTTTTTAGATTTTAAAAGTAACAATTATATATTGTTTTGCGATAAATTATCTAAAAAAATTAAAATTGAAGGGCTTTCAATAGTTAATCTTAAAGAATTTGACGGATTTTTGAGCTCTGTAAAAGGTGAAATTGGTATTAATTTTGATGATATTAATTTAAAAAACTATGTAACTATAAAAAAGCCAAAGGAAATTAAGACAAAAAGCCTTGCAACCCTAGCTTCCATAAGGTCAACAGCTGAAATTGAAACACTCCAAGAATCATATAAAAAGCTTGATAGAGCAATTTTTTCATTTAAAAACAGAATTAAAACAGGCTTGTCTGAATATGAGTTGTGTGAAATTTTTGAAGAAGAGCTTTTGAAAAATAATGCAAAATGTCCTTCGTTTAAAACTATTTTGGCACTTGCAGAAAATTCAGCTTCCATACATTATTCAACACCTGACAAAAATAAAATTTTGGAAAATGAAAATATAATTTTGCTTGATTGCGGCGGATATTATGAAAATGGTTTTGCAACCGATATTACAAGAACTTTTTATGTCGGAAATAATCCGAAAAATATTCATAAAAAAATCTATACTAATGTATTAAAGGCGTTCTTAAAATGTTATTTATCTGATGAAACAAATGCTAAAAAATTAGATTTTATGGCGAGAGATTATTTGGCAAAGTTTGAAAAGGATGGTTTTTATTTTAATCATGGTTTAGGACATGGCATAGCCACATCTGTTCATCAAAATCCGCCTTTGCTTTCTATGAAATCAAAAGATATAATTAAACCTTATCAAGTTCATTCAATTGAGCCGGGGTTATACGGTAAAAATAAAGATGGTATTGAGTTTGGTGTAAGAATAGAAAATTGTGTATATAGCGATTTAAATTTCAAAAAAAATTCGCTGTCAAAATTTCCTTTTGAGGAGATTTTAATAGATTATAGTTTGTTAGATAAAAAAGAGACTGATTTTGTAAAAAATTGGAACAAATTTTATGAAAATAATTGAAATCACTAGTTTGCAGAATGAATTGGTCAAATATTGCACTAAATTACAAAATTCTAAATTTAGAAAAAATGAAAAATTAATTTTGGTAGATGGCGCTCAAACGATTGATGGCTTTGTTGATGAGGGCATAGTTTTTAAGTATCTTTTTTTGAAGAAAGAAAACCCTCTTGTAAAAAAAGCTAAAGTCCAAAATCTTGTGTTTGTTAATGATGAGATATTGAAAAAAATTTCAACAACACAATCGCCTACAGATGTTGTTGGTATTATAAATGAGCCTTTAATTGATATAAATATATATAAAAATTTATCTAAAATAGCTCTTATTGATGGTATTAAAGATGCAGGAAATCTTGGAACAATAATTCGCTCAGCCGCTGCATTTTCAATTGATGGAATAATATTATTTAACGATTGTGTTGATTTATATAATACAAAAGTTATAAGAGCAACTGCTCAAAATATTTTTAAATTACCTGTGATTAAAATAAATGATATATCTTTTATAAAAGAATTAAAAAGAAATCATGCTTTGATTTCAACCGTAGTTAACTCAAAAAAAGACTTTTTTGATGTTGAAATAAAAGATAAATTTATTATTGCTTTTGGTTCGGAAGCTTTTGGAATTAGCAAGGAAATTGCCGATTTAAGCGATGAAAAAGTCACTTTTTTTATGGATAATAATGTAGAATCGCTTAATCTTGCAATTTGTGCTTCAGTTGCTTTTGCTTTTATAAAGCATAAAAATAAAATATAAATATATACCATAGATTAATTTTATTTTAGCCAATTTATTTATTGCCTTGAAATCTAAATTGTGTTATTATTAAGGAACGTTAAAGATTTAGTAATTGAGGTTTTGATGCGACTACTTCCCATAATGAATTCAAATAGAAGTTTTGTTAATAAAAACAATTTTGCGCAAAAGAAATCCAACAGTATAAGTAAAAACGAAAATAATAATAAGCATGCACATCGTTATACAGGTGTTGCTAGTGCTGATTTAGCTTATGCAAGTATGTTTGATAGTGCTATTGCCAGAGATTTGAAATTAATGGGATTAATTTAGTAATATTCGTCTTTCTTTCGGTTGCTGAATTTTTATTGAGATTTGTTTATAAAGTTAGAGGATGAAGCATGGAGAATAAAAATCTGGCAACAATTGGTATATTTGGCGGATCCGGTTTTTATAAATTTTTGGATAACATTCAAGAGGTTTATATTGATACTCCTTATGGGAAAACTTCTGATGCTATTATGTTAGGTGAAATTGCAGGTAAAAAAGTTGCATTTATGCCTCGTCATGGTAGAAATCATTCAATTGCCCCTCATAAAGTTAATTATAGGGCGAATGTATGGGCAATGAAGTCAATCGGTTGTAAAAGAGTTATTTCTCCTTGTGCGGCAGGTTCTCTGCAAAAGCATGTAAAACCGGGTGACATTGTTTTTTGTGATCAATATGTTGATAAAACCCATGGTAGATTAGACACTTTTTTTGATAAAGAAGACATCCAACATATTTCTGCTGCTGAGCCATATTGCCCTCAATTAAGAAAAGTTGCAATAGATTGTGCTAAAAAATTAGGCTATTCAATCCATGAAAAAGGCACAGTGGTTGTAATTCAAGGTCCAAGATTTAATACAAAAGCAGAAAGTGCATTTTTAACTCGACAAGGTTGGGAAGTAATTAATATGACACAATATCCTGAAGCCCATCTTGTAAAAGAATTAAATATGTGTCCTTTAAATATTTCATTGATAACAGATTATGACGCAGGTCTAGTTGCAGATTGTGAACCTGTTTCACATGAAGCTGTTATGGAAGTTTTTGCAAATAATATTTCAAAACTTCAAAAGTTATTGTTTTCTATAATTGAAAATATCGATGATAACAAGACTTGTCAGTGCGATAATGTTGCAAAGTGGTAGGAGTTTATTATGATTCATATTGCAGTTGCAAGGATATTTGATTTAATATTTTTGCTTTTAGTGGTGTATATTTTATTGTCTTGGTTTCCGAATATCAAATGGTATAATCAGCCTTTTAGCTCTCTGAGGGCATTTAGCGACATTTTTTTAGGACCATTTAGAAGATTAATTCCTCCGATTGGTATGATTGATATATCTCCAATTATCGCATTTATATGTCTTTCAATTTTAAATCAACTATTGGTTCAATTTTTATATAATATGGGTTTATAAAAAAAGCCTCCATTATTGGAGGCTTTTTATTTGATTAATTATTTTGTTATGGTTTTTTAAATACTAATACTGCGTTATGTCCGCCAAAACCAAATGAATTTGATAAAGCGACATTTACATCTTTTTCTTTGGCTTTGTTTGGTGTGTAATCTAAGTTTGCAACTTCAGGGTCTTGGTTTTCAAGATTGATTGTAGGAGGAATAATTCCATCTTGCATTGCTTTTATGGAAATAATTGCTTCAACAGCACCTGCACCTCCTAGCATGTGACCTGTCATTGATTTTGTTGAAGAAACAGAAAGATGAGGATTTTGAACTTTGTCTCCAAAAAGTTTTTCAATTGCTTTTGATTCTGCTATATCTCCAACATGTGTTGAAGTTCCGTGGGCATTGATATAATCTATATCTTTTGGTGATAAATTTGCTTCTTTAAGTGCTAATTCCATAGCTAGAATTGCCCCTCTTCCTTCTGGATCAGGTGCTACCATATCATAAGCATCTGAAGATTGTCCATAGCCAACAAGCTCTGCATATATTTTAGCACCACGTTTTAGAGCGTGTTCTCTTTCTTCAAGAACAACAATACCTGCACCTTCTGACATTACAAAACCATCTCTTGCAACATCATAAGGTCTTGAAGCTTTTTGAGGGAATTCATTTGAGCGAGATAATGTTTTAGCGGAAGTAAATGCTCCTATTCCTAAATCACATATACCTGCTTCTGCTCCGCCTGCAATCATTACATCGGCGTCGCCAAATTGAATTGCTCTTGCAGCATCACCAATTGAATGCGCCCCTGTTGCACAAGCAGTTACGATGGTTTTTGAAATGCCTCTTATGCCGTATTTAATGGAAATTTTGCCTGCTGCCATATTTGATATCATCATTGGAACCATAAATGGCGAGCATTTATGATAACCTCTTTGTTGCATTACTTCATGATTTTTTTGGATAGTGTCAAGACCGCCTGCAGCAGAACCTGCAATAACGCCAAATCTTGTCATATCTTCTTTTTCTAAGTCAAAATTGGCATCTTCCATAGCCAATGTTGCAGCAACAACTGAACATAGAATAAATTTATCCATACGACGTGCATCTTTAGGATCGGCATATTTAGTAACGTCAAATTCTGGAACTTGTCCGCCAATATGCACTAGATGTTTTTCAATATCTAAAGTTAAGGTTCTAATACCACTATTACCTTTTTTTAGGTTTTCCCATAAAGTTTCTACCCCTACACCAAAAGGCGAAACGCAACCCATGCCGGTTACTACTACACGTCTTTTCATATTTCCTCC
>CALUZF010000051.1 GCA_944325165.1 Candidatus Gastranaerophilales bacterium | reverse complement strand
ATTAATATTCCAGGAATATTAATCACACTATTTATAATAGCAACTCTAATTAAAGGTATACAAGAATCCAAAAATATGGCAGGCTTAATGGTTGCAATTAAATTAGGAGTTGTTGGATTATTTATATTTACAGGTATGTTTTATATACGTCCCGAAAATTGGACACCTTTTGCGCCGAATGGCCTAAGTGGAATATTTATGGGCGCATTTATAATTTTCTTTGCATACATAGGTTTTGATGCTATTGCAACTGCAGCAGAAGAAACAAAAAACCCTCAAAAAAACCTTCCTATTGGTATTATAGGTTCACTTGCAGTTTGTACAATAATATATGTATTAGTTGCACTTGTATTAACAGGGGTTGTTCCAATTTCACAAATTGATGTACAAGCTCCAATTGCAAGCGCTATGACAATGGTAGGACAAGATTGGGTGGCAGGATTAATCTCAATCGGGGCTCTAACAGGTTTGACATCTGTATTATTAGTTTTAATGCTAGCAGGAACAAGAATTTTATATTCAATGAGCAGAGACAGATTTCTTCCGCCAGTATTTCAAAAATTACACCCAAAATTTAAAACACCGCATATATTGACAATTACTGTAGGCATAATTTGTCTAATAGGTTCGCTATTACTTAATATATCAACAGCAGCAGAGCTTTGCAATTTTGGAACATTTGCTTCATTTATCATAGTTTGCGTTGCGGTTTTAATTCTAAGAAAAACAGATCCCGAAAGACCAAGACCTTTCAAAGTTCCTTTTTCTCCGTTTTTACCTATTATGGGAATAGTTTGTTGCAGTGGTTTAATGATTTATTCTATGCAATTTTTAAAAACTTCAAGAGTACTTTTCCCTGCTTGGGTAATTTTGGGCATATTGTTCTATTTCTCATATAGCTACAAACAACAAAGAAAAGCTCAAAATACAAATACCAATGAGGAAAATAATGTATAAAAAAATAATCTCCAACCTATTAACAAGAAAAACAGCTCAACAGCTCATAGATAGAGCCAGAAGCGGCTCACTTAAAAAGACATTAAATGCTTTTGATTTATTTGTCATAGGAATTGGAGCAGTAGTAGGAACAGGCATTTTGACCATAATTGGAACTGCAATCCAAGGTGGGCCAGAAAGCTTAGGTGCAGGCCCTGCTATTGTAATATCAATGGTTTTAGCGGCTCTTGCCTGCGTATTTAGCGCATTATGCTATAGCGAAGTTGCTTCAATGATACCTGTATCGGGAAGTGTTTATACTTATTGCTATGCAACATTAGGTGAATTTGCAGCATGGATTGTAGGCTGGGTATTAATGCTTAACTATGTAATTGGAAATATCACAGTAGCAAGCTCATGGTGCGGGTATTTAACGCAACTTTTAAAAGGTTTTTCACAATATTTACCCAATTTTATAGTAAATTGCCCTATTTGGCTAAGATCAGATGTTCGCTCAATTTATCACATGTGCGATAAATACGGGCTTGATATACATGATAAAATACCATTTTTATTTGATAAAATACCGTTTGCGATTAATTTACCGGTTATCGCATTAACTTTATTTTCAACACTAATTTTAATAAAGGGAATCAAAGAATCAACAAGATTTGCCTCAATAATGGTAGGATTAAATCTTTTTATGATTATCTCTTTTATCGTAGTAGGGGCATTTTATGTAAAACCCGAAAATTGGGTGCCCTTTGCGCCTAATGGCATAAGTGGCATAATAATGGGTGCATTTATCATTTTCTTTGCCTACATTGGTTTTGATGCGGTATCAACAGCAGCAGAGGAAACAAAAAACCCGCAAAAAGATTTACCTTTAGCAATTTTAGGTACATTAATTTTCTGCACAATTTTATATATTTTAGTAGCCTTGGTTTTAACAGGAATAGTTCCAATAAATCAAATAAACTCATCTGCCCCTATAGCTGCAGCTCTTACATTAATTAAAAAAGACTTTCTTGCAGGTTTTATTTCAGTTGCTGCAGTTTGCGCATTAGCTTCTGTATTCTTAATTTGCCAACTTGCTTCAACAAGAATACTCTATGCAATGAGCAGAGATAAATTTTTACCAAAAATTTTAAGAGCAATTCATAAAAAACACAGGACACCGCATATAATGACTTGGATGGTTGGTCTTGTCATTGTTTTTTGCAGTTTGTTTATGGATTTAAACATCTCTGCCGAATTATGTAATTACGGAACATTTACATCATTTATTGCAATTTGTATAGCAGTAATAATACTAAGAAAAACAGAACCAAACATAAAAAGACCCTTCAAAGTTCCATTTGTACCATTGTTTCCAATATTAGGGATAATTGCATGTTTAGGATTAATGGTATATTCACTAAAACAACTTACAACAAGCACAGTAATGTTCCCTCTATGGGTTTTAATAGGAATAATTATATATTTTAGTTTTAGCTACAAAAATTTGAGAAATTAAAATTCATCTGTTATTTCAAAAGTTGAAACTGCATTTAATGTAGTAGGTTCATAAGTATTTAAAACTTTTTTAGCCTTTTTGATATTAGATAATTTATTATAAAAGTCCTCTTTTATAGATTTAACAAGTTCGATATTTTCTTTTTCTAGTTTCACCAATTTATTTCTTAAAGACATCAATTCTTTATTTTCTTTTATTTGTTTAATTCTTGACTTTTCAAAAAATATTATCTGTCTTATTAAAGCTTCTTTTTCTTGAAGAGCAATATCTACGCTATCCCAATCATCAGCTTCAATCAGACTTCTCACGTGTGCATTTGATTTAAAAAATTTATCATATAAAAGTTTTAAATGATTATAATCATAAATGCTAAGCATTAGTCTTCGTCATCCTCTTCATCTTCTTCATCATCGGTATCATAATAATCAATACCTTTAGTTGCGTTTTCAAGCTCCTCTTTTTGAGCTAAAACAATAGCTTTTTCCCAAGTAGCTTTTAAACTTTTTAAATATTTTAAAACCTCATCAATAGGCTCTATTTGTCTTTTCATATTTGCTTGAACAAGACGTCTAATAAAATATTCATAAAGACTAATTAAATTCTCAGCAAGTTGAGGTGCAACCTCTCTGTCCATAGAATTTATAAACTCTTGAATAATATTTTGGGCACCAATTAAATTGTTATGAATAGCTTCATATTCTTTATTAGCTATTGCAACTTTTGCCTTGTTTAAAAATTGAATTGCACCATCATAAAGCATAATCAAAATTTGTTCTCTTGACGATGTTTCAATGCTGGCTTTTTGATATTGCTTAACATATTGGTTCATTTAAAATTTCCTGTTTATTATGCTTCCTTGTGAATTAGATAAAAAACCGACATATCTCGATAATTCATCTGCATCTATTTTTTGTACAACTTCTGATGTGGACTTATCAACAATTAATATATTATTAGATTTTTCATCAAGTTTCAATACATAATTAGCACTATCGGACAAATTATATTTAACTACCAATTCTTCACTATCAGAGTTTTCATCCTCAGAACTTTCATCTTCTGAATCAGATTCATAGTGTCTTGCAAGTTCGGGGTTTTGATGGTCTTTTTCTTTGTCTGGGTCAATCTTTTGACTATTTGATAAACCGTCAACAATTTTATGTTCATTGCCCACAACAAATCTTGCAGGATTATTCAATTCAGCAGAATTGTTCTCCGGTGTGATTCTTAATTGATTTACAGAAATTCCATCTAATCCCATAAAAACCTCATAATACATTATATAATATTTAATAAAAGGTTTAATAAATCATATAATGTATTTATACTTAGTTAATAATTATATATAATTAAATTTGGAGATACATACATGCAAAAAATATCAGATTTATTTATACAAAATATTAAAAACTTTCCTATATGGGTAAAACAAGTTATTACAAAAGAAATATTTGATGACTTGAATAAAAAACTTGAAGAATTCAGCGAGCTGGCTGAAATTAATGACTTATTTCAGTATATGTGTCCAAAAGTTACCTTTAAAGGAAAACAAGAACTTCAAGAAAAAACCTTGGGCCTATCTGACGGTTATTACACATTTTTACAAGAATTGCTGAATGAAAATAATATATTTGAAATTACAATAAAAAACAGTTGGACATTAGCAGATAGTGCAAAAATATTTTGCAGATTATGCGAAATGGAATATATAACAGTACCGGATTATTTAACAAATAAAAATGTTGCCATAGCTCAATTTATAGCAGGCAGATTAAAAACAGGTGAATTTTTAAAAAGAATCAATAAAATTAGCACTGTACAATTAGAACAAGCTATAAGATATCAAAAAGAATTAAACGACGAAGGTCGACATATTAAAATGGCGAGTATTCTTATAAAACTAGGATTTATAACAGATAAAGGTCTAGATAGCTTATTACTTTTGAAAGACGAAGCAAGAAAAAGACTACCGATAAATGTTGGCTATATTTCTGCAAAATTAACAACCCAAGAAGACGAACAAGATCAAATAGCAAGAATGCAAAAAGAGCTTTCACGTTTAGAAAATGAAAATCTAATCATGAAAAAACGTCTTAAAAAATTGCTAAATATTAATGAATAATCTGTAAAATATTCTTACGATTTTTAAAATTAATTCTTTCAAAAATTATCATTTAAGATAAAATGAATGTATGGCAAATTCTAATTACATGAATTTAAAATCCAGAATACAAAAACAACAAAAGAAAAAAATCAGAAGAATTAAGTTTTATCACTCTTTTCTAACGATTGTTCTTCTGCTTTGTGTAATACAAATTGGATATAGCGCATTATTAAACTTGGCTAAAATCGTAGTATACCAAACAAAAATCATAAAAGCCCAAGAGCTCCATGCGCAAGCACAAAATAGAAATAAATACCTAAAAAGCGAGATTAAAAACTTTAATTCTATGCATAAAGTAGAATCTATTGCAAGAAATAATCTAAAAATGGCTGCTAAAGATGAGGTGCTTATAATAATAAATCAACCGACACAAGAAACAACAGAAACAAAAAAAATGCCAGAAAATAAATTTACAAAATTCTTAGAAACATTCTCGTCAAAATTTAACAAAGATATTTCATCCGAAAAAATTTGAAAAACAGCTATTATTTAACCACTCTTATAATTTGAGCGTTATCACAAATATGAGCAATTGCAGCTAGGGCAAGTCTTCTTCTTTTATACATGCCTTTTAAAATCAACTCGTTGCAATTAATATAATTTTTTGGTTTTAAAACTGCTTTAAACATGATAACACCACATATACTGTATATTAACTATATCGACAGAATAGTAAAATTCTTTAGTAAAGTATTAAAAATTATTAAGTGAAATAATTTTCAATTTTTGGATGTATAATATACTTATGACTAAAAAAGTAAGGGTTATAGGGGCAGGTCTTGCAGGTTCAGAAGCTGCAATATATCTTGCAGAAAAAGGTCATAAGGTAGAATTAATTGAAATGCGTCCAAAATATAAAACAGGCGCACATACAAGCGACTATCCTGCCGAATTAGTCTGCTCAAATAGTTTAGGCTCAATTGACATACTATCAGCGTCAGGTCTTTTAAAACAAGAGGCAACAATTTTAGGCTCAACTCTTTTTAATATAGCAAAAAAATGCTCTGTGCCCTCTGGAAACTCTCTATCAATCGATAGATTTGGCTTTTGCAAAGAAGTTAAAAAGATAATAGATTCAAAAGAAAATATAAAAATAATTAACGAAAAATATGAAAAAATAGATACAAGTGTCCCGACAATAATAGCAACAGGTCCATTAAGCGCAAATGAACTTGCGAAAAATATAAAAGAAGAATTTGGAGAGGATAACTTTCATTTTTTCGATGCAATAGCACCTATAGTTGAGAAAAGCTCAATTAACTTTGATAAGGCATTTTGGGCTTCCAGATGGGATAAAGGAAGTGCTGATTTTATAAATTGCCCTTTTGATAAAGAACAATATGAAAATTTTTATAATATATTAATAAACGCTCAAAAAGCAGAGCTTCATGATTTTGAAGCACAATATTTTGAAGGGTGCATGCCAATTGAGGTAATGGCTTCAAGAGGTATAGATACGCTTCGCTTTGGGCCTATGAAGCCTGTTGGGCTGTTTGATAAAAGAATTAAAACCGAATTTAAGAAAAATCAATTTTATGCGGTAGTACAATTAAGACAAGATGACAAACTTGCAAATTTGTACAATTTAGTTGGTTTTCAAACAAACCTTAAATGGGGAGAGCAAAAAAAATTAATACAATCAATCCCTGGTCTTGAAAATGCTTCGATAGTCCGCTATGGAGTAATGCATGCTAATACTTTTATAAACTCTCCAAAAATTTTAAACAAGACATTGAACACTAAAAAATACGAAAATATATTTTTTGCAGGTCAATTAACAGGGGTTGAAGGATATTGTGAAAGTATATCAACAGGCTTGTTTGCAGCAATAAATATGGATAGATATCTAAAACAAAAAGATATGATAAAGCTTGACAATACAACAATTTTAGGAGCTTTAATTGATTATATAACTTTTGAAAATCACAAAAAATTTCAACCGATTAATTCCAATTGGGGGATTATAAAAGAGCTCGATGAAGATAAAAAGAAATTAAAAAAAGATAAAAATTTAAAAAATCAACTGCGCTCAAAAAGAGCATTGGAAGAAATTAAAAAAATTAAACAAATTATAGAGGAATAAATATGAGATTTTTAACAAAAAAAATTGAAGAAAACTGCTCAGATATGATTATAAGCTATATGTTTGAAAACGAAAGAAATGATAGCGAAATGTTTAAGTATCTAAACAAGCTTTCAAATAAAGAGCTAGAAAAACAACTATATGAATATAAAACAATAAAAGGTGCATTATCTGAAACATTTAAATATTCATTAAATAATGATAAAAAAGTTATTATATTGGGCTTAGGCAAAAAAGAAAATTTAACAAGAAAAAAATTCGCACAAGCCATTGCCTCAGCTGCAAGATGTGCAAAAACAATAACAGGTGCTAAAACAATAGGTTTTGAATTAATTGAAAACATAAATCAATGTGATTGTAATTATTCAAATTTTGAAAAAGATGACGCAGCAAAAATAATTTTCAGCTCCGCAAGAATAGGACTATATTCATTTGATAAGTATTTACACGAAAAAAAGGACACGATAGAAACAATTGAAATACTAGACAATGAAATAAATTCCAAAATTGAATACGGAGCTCAAATTGGGGCTTATACTTCTTATGCGATGAAATTTGCAAAGGATTTAGTAAATGAATCAGCTCAAATTGTAACACCAGAATACATAGCTGATTTAGCTTGTGAAATAGCTAAAGAACATAATTTAAATATAAAAATTTATAACAAAAAAGAAATTAAAGAATTGGGAATGAATGCATTTTTAGCAGTCGGACAAGGAAGCGTAAATGAGCCAAAATTTATTCATCTAACATATAAGCCTAAACAAAATCCACGCAAAAAAATAGCACTTATTGGAAAAGGTATCACCTTCGATGCGGGCGGTCTTGATATAAAACCTGCAACTTCTATGCTTAATATGAAAAATGATATGACAGGAGCAGCAAGTGTTTTAGGAATTATACAAGCAATATCCAAGATAGAACCCGATATAGAATTGCACGTATTAAGCGCGCTATGCGAAAATATGCCATCTGGAAGCTCATATAAACAAGGAGATGTACTAACAGCTAAAAACGGGAAAACTATAGAAGTAGACAACACCGATGCAGAAGGCAGAATAACTCTTGCTGACGCTTTATGTTATGCAGATACACTAGAAGTTGATGAAGTAATTGATATAGCAACTTTAACAGGAGCTGTAATTGTTTCTCTTGGAACAAATATAACAGGCATTATGGGCAACAACCAAAAACAGATAGATAAATTTATTGAAATATCAAAAAAATCTTGTGAAAACACTTGGCAAATGCCAATATTAGATGAATTAAAAGAAAATCTTAAATCAGATATTGCAGATATGAAAAACACGGGTGGTAAAAATGCTGGAACATCAACCGCCGCTTGGTTTTTATCAAACTTTACAAAATCAAAAAATTGGCTTCATATAGATATAGCGGGTACTGCAATGGCAGACAAATTAAATAAAGAAACAATTTTCGGCCCATCCGGAGTAATGATTAGAACATTAATAAATTATTTGTTATCATAATTAAAGAAAGCGAGGGAACTATGAAAAAAATATTCTCAACTTTTGCACTTTTAGCAATCTTATCATTATCAGCACCCGTATTTGCAGGAACACACGGTGTAGATGGACAAGTATCAGGAAGAAGTGTAGGAGCTGCAATCTGTTCATTATTGATTTGGCCCGGTATCGGACAAGCAATTAATGATCAACCTGCAGAAAAGAATGTAACTCACGCGGTTTTAGGTCTAACCGGCATATTTAGATTATGGTCATTCTATGACGCTATTATTGATAGACAAGGCGGGGTTTGGCACAATAGAATATAAAAAATGAGGTTAACACCTCATTTTTTTTAGGCAATTTTTTTACTCAAAATGTTTTTATTAATATATAAAAATTATATATTATAGAAAGAGAGTAAAAATGAGTCTAGAAGTAACCGGCCTAGGAACACCTGGTTTTTATAGCACAGGAAGCGAAAAAAGAAAAACAAACGAAACAACTGAAGAAAATCCATTTGACACGCTTGTTTCAGATTTAGAAGAATACGCAACAACACAACTACCAGAAGATTTAATTAAAGCGGGATTTGATGCAATATTAAACCCGCCAGAAGAAGATGAAGAAGGTGGAACTAAAGCACGAGACCAATTTATAGGCGGAGCAATATGTATAATAGCAGGGTTGTTCCTTGATAGCAAAAATAAACAAAAAGAAAGTGCACAATAAAAAACTCCGCTATTGCGGAGTTTTTTATAATATAAAATTAACTATTTAAAAGAAGGTTGGTTTTTTAACTGTTTGAGCGCCTTGCATTGCTTCCCAATTAGCAGCCATAATCTTTTTAAATGATTTTAATGCTGTATCTTCAAGCTCGCCTAATTCTTCAGCATTAATAATAAGCTCTCTTAAAGGAAGTAAAGCTCTTTGATCTCTTAAAACACCAAGAGCAGCAGCAGCACCTGCACGAACCAAATCATTTTCTTTTTCATTTTTCATAACTTCAATTAGCGCAGGAACGGCTTTTTTATCATTTAATTTACCCAATGAAGTAACTGCATAAATTCGAACATTTACCCATTCATCGTTTAACATACCGATGATTTTATCAACACATTTAGGATTTCCGATTTCACCTAAAGCTCTTGTAGCATCGCAACGAACATTAACTTTTTCATGATCAAGAGATTCAATTAAAGCATCTGTTGCTACATCACCGATTTCTATTAAAGCCTCAGTCGCAGTAATACAAACTTGAGGGTTTTCATCATTTAGTGCTTCAACTAATGGCTCAACTACAATTTCACCGCCCAAACGACCCAACGCACGAGCCGCACGAACACGAACATCTACGTTTCTATCTAAACGTAAAGATTCAATTAATGGTTCTGTTGCATTAACATCGCCAAGCTCACCCAAAGCACGAGCCGCATATAGACGAACTGAACCGTTTTTATCATTTTTTAATACATCAATTAATGGTTCTACTGCGGAAAAATCACCCATTTCACCAAGAATTCTAGCTGCGTTATATCTAACTTTTTCAGAATTAGAAGTCTTTAAATCTTTTACTAATTCATCGAAAGATTTCTTAGCTGTTTTTTTGCGATTGTTCACACTGATTGTCATTGTTTTCCTCCAATAACATTTACACACTATTACCTATATATTTATAAAAACTATTTTTTAAAAATAATTGTCTTTTTGTTGTTAATGTTTTAATTTATGTAAAGTTAGATTTTATATATATTCTATAAGTATTCATTTCCTTGCACATTGCTTGACAATAATAGCATTTTTTTTTACATTTGTCTTACATTATTTGGTTTAGAAGATGTTTTTTAATAATTATTTTAATAAAGATACTGAACAATAAATATTTACTTGAAAATCAAACTTAACTTTTCTTTACAAAAAATATCACTTTTTTTATATTTTTTCATACAACTAAAATTTAGCATGATAATTAAAATCACAAATCACCCTTTTATCTTTAAAATAGGATTATAATTTTAATAAACAAAATAAAAAACTCTCCGAATTGGAGAGTTAAATGATACTCTAACGCCAGACTTGACGAATGTTGTTTATGAGCATTTGCGAATAACTAACAACATTCGATACCGCATAGCGGTAAACCATAGGTCTTTGCTTTTGCTTTTTGCAAAAGCTTAGAGCTATGTATCAAACGAAAATCCGGCAACAAAAAACTCTCCAATTTGGAGAGTTAAATGGTGCCCTGGGCCAGACTTGAACTGGCACGAAGTTATTAGCCTCATCGGATTTTAAGTCCGACGTGTCTACCGATTCCA
>CALUZF010000050.1 GCA_944325165.1 Candidatus Gastranaerophilales bacterium | reverse complement strand
TGTATTTGATATAGCAGCAACAGGAATGCATGCGCAACGTATTAAAATGGATACAGTTTCATCAAATATCGCCAATGCAAATACTACAAGAAATGAATTTGGTGAAAAAGAAGTTTATCGTAAAAAACAAGTAAATTTTAAAGAAATGGCTCTAAAAAATGGTCAAGGCTTTCCTCAAGGAAATGCGGATGTCATTTTTAACCCGCCCAATGAGCCTTATTTAGTTGGCGGAGTTTCTATGGGAAGCGAAGCAATTTCAAGCGGTGTTATGGTTGAATCAATAACAGATGCGGATAATCCAACCAGAATAATCTATGACCCGTCACATCCGGATGCTGATGAAAATGGATATGTAGAGCTTCCTAACATCAATATTGTTCAAGAAATGGTTGATATGGTAAATGCTTCAAGAGCTTATGAAGCAAATGTTACCATAGCACAAACCACAAAAACCATGATACAAAGCGCAATAAATATTTAAGGTGACAATTTATGGCAGAAAATTTCAGTATAAATCCGAATTTTAAAATGGGGCAATTTGAAAATTCAATAAGCGATTACAATAAAATTTTTTCAAATTCTCTAAATCAAGCTAATAATAATATTGGGCAAAACCAATCTTTTGATGAAATTTTTAATTCGTTCAATTCAAACCAAATACAGCCAATTCAAGGCGGAGCGCAGATGTATGTCGGCATGGATTCAATTAATGCTTCAAAGATTGAAAACTTATCCGATACGGCAAAAATGGCAAATGATATAGGGAAAGGATTTTCAAACGGATTAAACCAAGTAAACAACCTTGAAAAAGAAGCAGAAAACGCATTTGAGACATTTGCTTCCGGCGGAGATATCAGTGTACATGATGTTATGATAGCTTCTCAAAAATCAAACCTTGCAATGCAAATGGCAATACAATTAAGAAATCAAATGCTAAATGCATATAATGAATTTAAAAATATGTCTATTTAAGGAAAATAAAAATGAAATACAAATACGGGCTTAGTTTAAAAGAACTTGAAAAAAGAACTCATAAAGACTACCTTCTGACAAAAAAAATGCTTGATGTTGATTCAATAGAATTTAAAAATCTAAAAGAAGGTGATAAAATCGCACTTAGCTATCTTGTTAAGGCAGCTCGTATAATCGAAAAAATAAATATGGAGCTTGATTCTCATCATAATCTTGGTTTTAGGGATTTTTTAAAATCAGAAATAAAAAAAGGAAACAAAAAAGCTAAACTGACAAAAATCCTTTTTGACGCTCAAAAAGGTATATTTGCACTTGATTGTGAATCAAACATGGTAAATTTAGCTAAAGGTTTAGAAAAAAAATTAGGCAGAGGTTTTTACCCTGATGACCTTGAAAAAGAAGAATTTCATCAAATTTTAATCAAAATGATTAAAGAAAATAAAATTGAAGAAGTTAAAAAGATTTTAAATCAAAGAAGCGTCGTAGAAAGAAAAGACGATGAGCTTATTGCAATAGATTATGTTGATAAATTTTCAAAAGATTTTGAAGAAGTTGCAAAATATTTGCTAAAAGCAAGCTGTATTTCAACAAACAAAGACTTTAATGAATATTTAAGACTTCAAGCGCAAGCATTTACAAAAGCGGATAGTATGCTTGATGCTTATGCAGATAAAAAATGGGCAACTCTGCAAGATACTCCTCTTGAATTTACAATCACAAGAGAAAATTATTCTGATGAAATGACAGAAACAGTTCTTGAAAATGAAGAATTAAATAAACTTTTAAAAGAAAATAATATTGATGTTATCTCAAAAGATTATCTTGGAGCACGTGTCGGAATAGTAAATAAAGAAGGTACTGATTATATTCTAAAAGTTAAAGATTTTCTTCCTCTAATGGCAAAAAATATGCCTTTAGCTGATAAATATGAACAAGTTATCTCAAATAAAAATGAAATTTCTCAAACAATGGTTGATGTTGATTTGATTGAAGTAGCAGGAGATGTAGGCGCTTTTAGAGCAGGTATAACATTAGCTGAAAATCTACCTAATAATGATAAACTATCTTTAACTATAGGCGGTGGAAGAAGAAACGTATACCATAGACAAATCCGCTTTGTTACAAGCGAAGATGCCAAAAAGAAAATTCAAGAGCGATTAGATAATATACTAGATAAGACGTTGCATAAATTCTATGATGATAAAATGGATCATCCATTTACAATAGGTCATGAAAACGGGCACTCTCTAGGGCCCAAAGAGGGTTGTGAAGCATTAGGCAAATATAAATCAATAATTGAAGAAAATAAAGCTGATATGGTTTCTCTTTCAATGCTTGATGTATTAACTCAAGCAGGTCTTTACACCCAAGAAGAAAAAGAAAAAATAATTGTAACTTATGCAACAGATAATATGCTAAAATCTAAACCCACATTATCTCAAGCCCATAGAGTTCGCTCTGTTATGCAAAATTATTATTTTATAAAACATGGCGCTATGGAAATTTCTCCGGATGGATTTTTATTTATACATATCAATGAAATGGTACCAACAGCCAAAAAAATGCTTGAAGAAATTATAAAAGTTCAATTAAGCGGGGATTTTAAAAAAGGCGAAAAATATGTCTTAGATAATTTCATTTGGACAAAAGAAATGGAAGTTGTAAGCAAAAAATTGAAAAAAATATCAAAAAGATTGAACGGAAAAACAGAACAAAAGCTTGCAGATAAATTATTCAAAGAAAAAATATAACCTAAACAGCTTTTTTTCTTCTTGTATTCCAATGTTTATATACAGGTAAACCCAATAAGGTAATTAAAAGCCCAGGTACTGTATAAAAAGGCTTGAATAAAGTAAGTGCTATTATAATTATTGAAGATAAAATAACAAAAACAACAGGAACCCAATCGGGCACTCTATATATGCCTTCTTTATAAGGGTATAATTTTCTCATTTTAAAAATACCAAAAATTGTAATTGCGTAGAAAATTATGGATGAATAAATCACATAATCCAATAATTGAGCATAATTTCCCCACATAATTAATACGCAAATCCAAAAACATTGAAGCCATAAAGAATTTTCTGGCACTTTGGTGCGTCTATTTATATAAGCAAGGCTTCTAAAGAATACTCTATCTTTTGCCATTTTATAATAAACACGAGAACCCGTTAAAATCATACCATTTGCACATCCAAATGCTGATATTGCAATTATTATTGCTATTATAACTAATGCTTTTGAATTAAATATTGTTTGCATTAATTGAGCTACAACAATATCTTCAGGCGCATTTTTAATTAATTCCAAAGGCAAATTTGTTAAATATATCATATTTAAAAGAAAATAAAGTGATATAACAAGCATTGTACCTATAAAAAGTGCTTTTTTAATATTTTTTTCGGGCTTCTTGATTTCAGAAGTTATAAAAGTAACATTATTCCAAGTAATTGAAGCAAATAACGCCCCTACTATACTTGTTGCAACTATCTTGAATGTTTCAAAACTAAAAGGAATATAATTATTCGCAAGACTAAAATTTGAAATTGTTGTTTCTAAATTAAACCCAAAGAAAATTCCTACAACAATAATTGCAATTATTGAAATAATTTTAGTCAAAGTAAAAATATTTTGTACAAAAACTCCGGCTTTTACCCCTCTTGAATTAATGAATGTTATAAATAAAACCATAAAAACCGCAAATAATTGCTGAAAAGATAGAGAATAGCTCCCTATTTCAAATAATTTATTACTTGATGAAATAAAGGGAAAAATCAATCCCAAAAATTTTGCCATAGCAATATTAACAGCAGCAAGCGTTCCTGTTTGAATAACTAAAAAAAGCGTCCAGCCGTATATAAAAGCGATTTTTTTAGAAAATATTTTTTTAAGATAAATATATTGACCGCCCTCAGATGGGATTGTAGAAGATAATTCGCCATAACTTAGTGCGCCAAGCATAGTAATAAAACCTGCCAAAATCCATACCAAAATAAGAAGCAATGCAGAATTTGTGTCCCTTGCAATATGCGAAGAAACAATAAAAATACCGCTTCCAATCATTGACCCTGCGACAATAGAAATCGCATCTTTTAAATCCAAAGTTCTTCTAAGTTCGGACATAAAAAAATAATACCATAAATATTAAAGCAATTTTAAATAAACCAATTGAAATTTACAAAAAGAATATAATATAAAACCCCGAGCAATACAACCAAAATCTGCTCTTTATAATATTTTGGAGAAAAAAGAAAAAATATACCGCTCAGCGCCAACATAAAAAATTCAATCTGAAAATAAATATAATTTTGTATTATAAAACTTGTTTTAATTTTAATTAAAAAAGGCAAAAATGTTACGCAAAATAAAGCAAGAATGATTAATATAGCTCCATTTATAAAATATTTTGTTTGCCTGTTCATTTTCATATCTTAAATATTATCCGAGATTTCTTCAATATTAGCAAGAGATTTTTCTATCATTTCCTTAAATTTTAAAACATCAACCTTAGGCAGTAAAACTTTACAGTAAATATCATATCTCAATAGACGTCTAAATAATTTATCTTTATCTTTTTGCGAGTTCGCAACAATTATTTTATCTCTGTAAGAATCAATTATTCGCTCATTTTCTTTCAATAAATATGATTTTGCGAGTTTGCCTCGTATTTCAAAAATTGTTTCATTTTCTTGTGTAAATTTTATTTCATCATTTTTCTCACAAATTTGAACAATATTATCCAAAAGAATCGTTTTTGTTTCGTTTTCCAAATCTATATATTTAAGATTTAGCTTTTCTTTTTCCCAATACAATTCTATAGGAAATATCTCCATTTCTTCTGTATCTTTAATTATAATTTTTACTTTATTTTTTGAATTTATATATTTATTTAAAATAGAAATTTTTTCACTGTAATATTCGCTTATTGAAGCCTTTTTCAAATTTTCAAATGTATCTTTGACTTTGTAATAATTTTGTTTATTTGTTAAACATAAAATTTTATTTATAGCACTATAAAAATATTCAAATTTCTTTTTAGGCAACATTATATTCACAATCAACAAAAGATAGCTTAAAATGCTAAGCTCATAATTCGCAAATTTAGCGCAATTTTTATATACAAAAAGCTCATAATAATCATTTTCTCTTCTGATATGAAACCCTGCTTTTTTTAAAACTTTAATGTGCTTATACAGTGTAGAAGAGCTTATATCAAGGCAATCCAATATATAACTTATTAAAATTTTGCCATCCAAAAGCATAGCTATTATATTTAGCGAATTTTTATTATCTATCGACTTCATTGCTATAATAAGCCCTCACAGATTGCAGTTTTTCTTTAAATAACATTTTAATTTTTTCATCAGAAATATAATATATTTCAGGACAAAAATATAATAATCTTTGTATTATCAAAAATTCATCGTCTATTGGTCTTTGAATGGTTATAATATCGCCATTTTTATCTATAATTTTTTCTTTTTCGTCTGCAAAAGATTTTTCATAAATTGTCTTTGAAACCTTATAGATAAGATTATCTTGGACATCTTTAAAAGAAAGATTTTCATCCGCCACATTTTTAACAGTATAAATTCTATCAACAGGCAAATGCAAAAATTTTCTTGTATTATCCAAAAGCCCATGAAGATGTAATCTCTGAGACCATGCACTAATTTTTAAGCTATCTGCACGCATGGTTATAATTTTATTTCCGCCTACAGGCAAAATATAATCAAGAGAAATAACATCTTTATTTTTGCAATGTTTTTCAAGACATCTTACAAGATTCCAATTTATAGTTGAATAATATCCAAAATCGATAAAATTTAGTTTATCATCTTCATCTTCAATATAAAGGGCAATCTTATAAAATAAGCGCATTGTTTTTCTTATTCTATCGTAATTTTTTTGAGACATTAATATCTTTTTAACATCAGAGATAACTTTCATCTCTTGCTTTGTAAATTCCAAATTTG
Organism: Candidatus Gastranaerophilales bacterium; assembly: GCA_944325165.1. Taxonomy (GTDB): domain Bacteria; phylum Cyanobacteriota; class Vampirovibrionia; order Gastranaerophilales; family Gastranaerophilaceae; genus RUG14156. Next base: position 4,627 of record CALUZF010000050.1, on the reverse strand, counting down.
TATCTTTTTTCTCAAAAAAATAAATATTTTCACGCTTGTCGTTAACAACGCTTTTTATATTTATGCCGTATTTTATGAATTTTTCTATATAACAGGTAATTAAAGAACGAGAAATATCCATATTATTTTCCTTAAATTTCTGAACAATCTCGCCTTTTGAATAATCTCCGTCAACAAGGAGATTTAACAAATATAATAATTTATCTGTTCCTGATACTTTCAAAAAAACCTCTTTTAGTGTAATTATACCAAAAATATTATTCGTACAAATGTAGTAATTTAAATCGATAAATGCTTATTTATCCCAAAAACCCGCTATAATAAAGAAAGATGAGCTATGATACAAGGATAACAAGATGATTAGCGACAATGAATTTTTGGAATTATTGAAAGATTATGAAATTACGTACGCAAAAGGCGACATTGTAAAAGGAATTGTCGTAGGATATGAAGGAAATGACGTTTTAGTTGATATAAAAGCTAAAACTGCGGCGATATGTCCTAATAGCGAGGTTTTAATTTCAAAAGACCAAAATATAAAAGATATTCTACAAAAAGGCGAAGAATATGATTTTGTCGTTATTTATCCGCAAGATGAAGATGGAATTTATTATCTTTCTCACAAAAAAGTAGCTCTCAAAGAAAATCTTAACACTCTCATTGAAAAATATAACAATAACGAAACAGTTACAGGAAAGATAACCAACCTTACAAAAGGCGGTATTTTAGTTAATATAATGGGAATAAAAGGTTTTGTTCCGACAAGCCAAATAAAAGTATCTGATTACAAAATTTCAGATGAAATAGAGCTAAAGATTTTATCAATAGATATCGAAAAAAACAATTTTATTCTTTCAAACAAAAAATTATACGAAGATGAAATCGAAGCTATTAAAAAAGATACTCTCGATAAAATAGAGCTTAATATGGTTGTAAAAGGCAAAGTTGTAAGAATAACCGATTTTGGAGCATTTATTGATATCGGTGGAATTGATGGCTTATTGCCGTTATCTCAAATGTCTTGGAGCTGGATTGACAATCCAAATGACTTATTAAAATTAAACGACGTTATTGAAGTTGAAATCATAGGAATAGACAAGGTAAAACAAAGAATATCGCTAAGTTTAAAGACTTTGAGCGAAAATCCTTGGTTAAAAGCGCAAGATACAATTAAAGAAGATGAAATCATAAAAGGTAAAGTTATAGCTATTAAGCCTTTTGGCGCTTTTATTGAAGTATATCCTAAAGTTGAAGGCTTAATAAACAAGCTTCAAATGAAAGAATATATTAAAAAATATCAAAAAAATATCGAATTAAACGATGAAATAGAAGTCCAAGTCAAAAAATTTGACGGCGAAAACCAAAAAATTACTCTTGAAATTGTTTAATTAATTGTTTCTTGTATTGAGAAAGACTTATTAAAGAGCTTAATTCAACAGCTCTTTTTCTATTTGAAATGATTTCTTTATGAGATAAATTTAAATTTTCATCCCGATATGTTATAGCTGACTTTGTATTAAGTTCTCCAAGTTCAATTTCATCATATTTATTTTGAATTAAATCAGAATTATATGAAGCAATCGTTGCTATTGTTTTATTTTCTTTTGTTACTTTTCCTATTATTAAATTTGCCTTATATAATGCGCTCAAAACAGGTTTTGAATGATTATAAGTACAATAAATTGAATTTTTGTGCATTAAAGATGCGACTTTTAATATAAAATCTTCACTCCATAAAACACTCTGCTTATGAGGCGCAAAGCCGTCATGATAGATAATATCATATTTTTTATCTAATTTTTGAATTACACATCTTGCATCATCAATATAAAAATGGATAAAATCCGGCTTTTTTAAATTGTTTTTTATAATTTCATTAATCTTATCATCATATTCAAATTCAAAAGACTTCAAAACAAGCTCTCTATTTATCTCAATACAATCAATAAGCTCAATATTTGAAAAATTTTCTAGCGCACATTTTGTGTTATAACCTATACCATAACATATATCTAGTATTTTTATCGGTTTATCCTTATAAAACAAAGACGGCTCTATAAATTTTTCAAATGCTTCCTTTTTAGCACCAAACTTGGAATGAAAAACCTCATCTAATGCTTTATCATAAAGCCCGATTGAACCGTCTTGTGTTTTAAATATTTCAATATTATCCATTTTATTTAGGAAGTTTTAGATTGTCTTCCAATTCAAGAATTACTTCTTCGCCTTTTTTAGCTTTATAATGTAACCCTGGAGAAACAATTCCCGAAACTAAACCTACACCGCCACCAACAGAACCGCCTATAATAAGACCTGTTATAGTATTTCCAGCAGCAACACCAATTGCAGAACCCAAACCTGCACCAACTCCGCCGATTGATAAAGTATATGCTGCAATTTTTCCTGCAGTTTCTTTAGCGCCCTCTTGAAGATATTTTTTCTTTGAAGCTAATTGAACAGATACGGGAATATTTTGTCCGTCCGGAAGCAAAATATGGGTAAATTCCATAAAGACTTTCGCATTTCTTGAGAACCATTTAGGATTTTCAATACAAGTAATTCTTGCGATTAGAGAAGAATTACAAGGTATTAATATTGTTCCTTCTTGAGTTTTTAAATCGTTATCAAATGAAAATTGAACATAATCGCCTGTTTTATAATATTTTGAATTAAAATTTTGAGCAAAATTTACAACGATATAATTTTCCTTTTGAATAATATTTCCGCAAGGAGTAACCTTTACAAGATTAATCTTAGAATTTTCAACCGCTTGCAAATGCTCAACATCATTATCGGTATAATCAAAAGCCAAAGATGCTAATTGAATATTTGAAAACACAAACGCCGATAATAAAGACGCAGATAAAACTTTTTTAATCATAAGCCCTCTCTATATATTGCTATTATGATTATAACAGATTTTTGAATTTTTTTAATCCTTATTTTGCTTTATAAAATAAAAAATTTCTATTTTCTTGTTTAACTCTTCAAATTCATATATTTCACTATAATCTTGTTTAAGATTTTCCTTCTGAATTAAATAAGGATATGAAAAACAAACCCTCTCAAGCGCATCATCAACATATAATTCCTTGCCTTCATAAGCATAGGTATAATAGCAATTATAATTTTTACTGCTATCAAAAATTACATTAGAATCTTTAATTTTATATTTTTTTTCTATCTCCCAAGGATTAAAAACATTATCATTTTGAACTTTATCTTCCAAAATTATCAAATCATACTCATTTATTTTTTTATCATTTAACTTACCAGAATTAACAAAATCAACACTATATCCTTCATATTCAAGCTTTTTTAAATACAGCGCAGAGCTTGAAAGCGATTTCACAAAAGCTATTTTTCTTTTATTTGGATATTTTTCTTTTATTGTGTCATAAATTTTAGAAGCTAAAGCCATTGTAGGAATAACTTTTTTTCGATAGCAATTTTCCTCAAATTTAGATAAATCAAATTTTACTTCCTTAAATGAGCTAAAAACAGCCCAAAATGGCATTCTTTTATTATGAAAAGGTATTAAAATCATATAAAAAAGACAAAAAAACAGTATTATCGGCTTAATAAAACTTTTTTTCTTATAAACATCAGCCAAAATAACACTACTTAAACATACAAAAGCCACAATAAAGCGAATTGAAAAGACCATATAAGCGCAAGCTCTTGCTAAGACCAAAATATTTACAAGAAAAACAACAGATAAAATAAAAGCCAAAATCGTTCTTTTATTTTTATTTGTGAAAAATCTAAAAATTGATACAAAAACCATAGGCAAGAATACCAAAAACCCTAAAATTCCAAAGCCAACCACTTGTTCATCGGTTATTATATTAATTTTATCTTGCGCAACATTGCACCCAATATTTGGATTTATACCTATCAAATCAAAAAACAAATTCTTTATAGCTAAAATGTAATTGTTTAAATAATAACCCCATTTAAACCCTGTAAAATCAAAGCTTTGAAAGAAAAAATGAATTAAATTTGAAATATATCCGCTAAAACCTCCCCAAAATCTATGCCCTAAATAAGCAGCATAATTTGTTAAAGGATTTTTAAAATCAATTAAATTTAAAAAATAGTTATAACTTGAAAAAATAAAAAAATTCAAAACCAAAAACAAGCTAAATTCTTTAATTTTCCCTAATTTTCTATTTTTATTTATTAAAGTTTCATATAATATCAAAAGAATGTATATACCCAAAACACTCATAACACCTGTACTTTTTGTACCCATAGCAAGTGCAAGCGCTAAAGATGAAAAATAAAGCGATTTTTTAATATACAAACAAAAAGTACAAAGCAATAATGAGCCAACCAATAAATCAGTCTGTAAGCTCGGTATTTGAATAATTATAGCCGATAATGAAGAAAACAAAAATATTGCATAAAGCCTTTTTCGATATGAATATTTAAACTCCTCAAATATCGAATTTATGGAACACAACGATAAAACATAAGCAAAAAACGAAACTATTCCATAACCATAAAAATTCTTTTTAAAAGCCAACATCCAAGAATATAAAACCTCTGAATTTATAGGCATTATAAGCGCTCTTATATCATTTGTTTCAAAATGAGATAATGAAGAATTTTTCATAAATTCATA
>CALUZF010000049.1 GCA_944325165.1 Candidatus Gastranaerophilales bacterium | reverse complement strand
GCATTAATTCTTGAAACCATATAAATATCAGATATTACATCAACATTAGAACGCTCTATTCCATATTGTTTAATATAGTCATGGTCTTCTACAAGGCGCATTTTACCGGAATTTTCCGTTGCAACAAATTCATTTGCACCAACATCTTTAAGCGCTTCAGGATTATCGAATTGGACAACGGGAATTGTTCCAACATATTCGGGTTCATCAAAAACTCTTTTATAAGTATAAACATCACCGTTTGATTTGATTTCAACTTTTTCGCAATTTCCGTCTATTTTAATACCGGAACCTACTAAATCGCCCGTTTTTGTAATTATATAACCTTCGGCGTTTTTCATAAAAGCGCCATCTCTTGTGTATCTTATTTCCCCTTGAGGAGTAGTAACAGGAATATATCCAGCACCTTGAAGAGCAACATCCAAAGGATTATCGGTCATTAAAAATTCACCAACTCTACAGTCAGTACGCTCAACTCCATGAACAGAACCATCAGCATCTATTATATTTTCAAAACGAACAGATTTATAGCCACCTGTATTAACATTGGCAAAATTTTGAGTAACATAAGCTAGCCTATCAAACTCAACTGCCATATTTGTTGTTGTTTTTCTGATTATTCCTTGTAAATTATACGCCATAACTTACTCCTTAAACTCTTCCTAGCGTTTGAATTACATTTGAAAGTTTACTATTTTGCAATCTAAACATTTGTCTATTAGCGTCAAAACTTCTTGTATAATTAGCTACTTCCATATATTCACGCTCTAACTGAACATTTGATGATTCAACATAACCTTGACGAACACAATTTGTCGCAACTAAAGACCCATCCGAACTAACTATTCCAATGGTTCCAGCGGGAATTAATCCTCTTGTATTTGAATCAAAAACTCCAATTTTACCATCTAGCCCAATTTTTATTTTATCTTCACTATCTGGTATCACAGGTAAAACAATAGGCAAACCCCCAATTGACAATACTTTTTGATTAGTTTGTGTCAAAAGCTCGCCGTCTTTATTTAATTTAAATCTGCCGTCTCTAGTTAATTCAATACTTCCGTCTTGATTTAAAACTTGAAAATACCCTCTATCAGATAATGCAATATCAAGAGGTCTATCTGTCATAGCCAATCTTCCAACTTGTTCATCAGTACTATGAGATAATGCTTCAGGGCCGATATATTCTGCAAAAGATGAAATAACAGCTTCTTTTCTTTGATAACCAACTTTATCAAATCCCACAACATTTTCAGAAAATATGCCCATAATATCCATCTCCATCTGCATTGCATTAATGGATTGAGCAATTCCTGATGCGTCAAAGTTTATTCCTGCTGCTAATTTCATTAAGAGATACTCCTTTTTTTTAAGAGCAACGACACGTAATATTTAAGCTTTAAGAGAAACAGAAAAAATACAACGTATGGATTATATTTAATAAATATTTTTTAAAAGTCAAATATTTCAATTATTGAATTAAGGCAAAAAATAAAATATAATAACTTTTATGGAAAATCATGAAATTGAAAAAATTGAATTAATTAAAAAAGCATTTGAATTTAAAAGCCAAAAGAAATATAAAAAAGCAATAGAAACACTCTATAAAGTATTAGAATATCAAAATAATGATAATGACAATATAGAAATACTTTATCAATTAGGAGAGCTTTATCTTCTTTTAGAAAATTATGACAGAGCTTTGGATCAATTTCAAAAAGCCCTTTCTATCAACACAAATGACCAAGATTGCAACCAAAAATGTTTTGAAATATATTTCAAAACCAATCAATTCAATAAAGCTCTTAAAATTGCAACAAAAATGTGCGAAAATATAAAAAGCGCAAAAAGCTATTATAACTACATAAAAACACTTATTGCAACAGATAAAAAACAAGACGCTATTGAATTTTTTAACAAACTAAATGAGCCAATTAAACTTGATACTGATATTTTATATTTAATTTCTACAATTAGCGAAAATAAAAAAGAAATAATGCTCAAAAGAATATTAGAGCTTGACATGTATCATCCGAAAGCAAATGTAGAAATGGCTAAAATCGAATATGAAAGAGGAAACTTTGATAAAGCCATTCCATACTGTATAAATGCTGACGAGGACAACGCAGAAGCTCTATATTATCTTGGAAAAATAGAATCAGCAAGAAAAAACTATTCAAAAGCAGTCGAGCATTATATTAAAGCAATTGAATTAGATAAAGATGAACATGACTTTTATTTAGATTTAGCAAAATCATATATTGATGTTTCTTGGTTAGATGAAGCACTAATCGCACTAAGAAAATCAATAAATATGGCAATCGTTAAAAATAACAACGAAAATATAGATGAAAAACATTTCCTTTCAGGTTGGATTTTAATCAAAAAAAATGAACCTTCAAAAGCACTGTTAAGCCTAAATCTAATAAAAAAAGACTCAAAGCTTTATCCAAATGCACAAATTTTAATTCAAGTAATAAATTTGAAAAACTCAAACCTTGCAAAAGCTATAAAAAAACTTGAAGAATATTTCAAAACAGAAAAAGAAAATGGCATTTTGCTCGATACTTTAGCATTGTGCTATAAAGAGTTAAAGCTCTACAAAAAAGCCATTGAAATATATAAACAAGGACTTAAAATATATCCTAATTCAATTTATTACACTCTTGAATTAATTGATTTGTTAATCGATAACAAAAACTATGATGAAGCTATGAAATTAATTGAAGAATTTAGCTCAGAACATAAAAATTGTGCTTCAATTTATAATTCGCTAGCAAGAATATACTATCGATTAAACGACTTAAACAAAGCTTATGAAGCCATAAAAGAATACATAAAACTCGATAAAAATAATTCAGAATCATATTATTTCCAAGGATTAATTCTAAATGATATGAATAACTTTGATGAAGCAAAAACTTCAATTTATAATGCAATCAATATCAATCCTCTAATCGCAAAGTATTATTCTCAAATGGCAAGAAGCTACAAAGGATTAAACGAATACGAAAATGCTTTAATATATGCAAGAGAAGCAATTGAAATTGATCAAAGTGAAATCAATTATAAAAAACAAGCCTACGATATTTCATTATTGATAGGCAACGAAGAACAAATTAAACACTTTAAAAAACAACTTGAAAGAAGCGAGAAATTTTTAAAACTAAGAAAATGATTTTGAGTTAAAAAAAGGGAGGTTATCAAAACCCCCATTTCCCCATTAAAATTATTTAATAATAAACCAAAAGTTTTTCAACTTTCATTATACTTGTATTTTAAACTATTATTTAGCTCATTGCAAATTAAGCAACCTAATATTATTTTACAAATGTCGTACAGGCTAATCATCATATAAATAAAGGGTTTTAACCGCTTAAAAAAAGTTTACAATTATAACAAATATAATAAAAATTATAAAAAAAGAATAAAAAAAGCATGCCAAACCACCTTTTTTAATTAAGAGAATACTATGGAATTTAACCCTATAAATAATTTTAATAATATACAATTATCAAGCCAAAAAGCCGGACTTGTTCAAAATTCGCAACAACAGCCAAACCAAAATATTCAACAAGAATTACCTCAATCTCAAAATCAGATATATCAACCAATCCAACAAGTTATGATAAATTATGCAACAATAAAAATGGATAGCGAAACTATTTTAAAATATCTGCAAAACTTGCTTAAACTGCCAAATTCGATTGAAGAATTTACGAAACAACTGACAACAAAAAATATAGATTCAAAATTAGCAAAAATTTTGGTCGAAAATATGATAAGCACAAAAGCATTAAATGAATTTTTAAATCAAAATTCAACACAAGCAATTTCTAAATTAATGCAAACCATATCAAATTCACTCAAAACAGGAATGAAAGATATAGATCAATTAAAAGAAATTCTAACTATTCTAACTGCTATTCAAACTTCAACAAATACAAACACAAACGCTTTGAAAGAATTATTGCTTCTATATATTCCATTTAATCAACAGATTTTTGATAAAAATATTGAAGGCAAAATCACACAAGAAGAAGAAAAACAAGCAATTAAAAATTCAAAATTAAGCATTCTTTTTGAAACTATAAACTTTTCAAATATTGTTATAGCGATAAATGAAGAACTAAACAATTTATATATGGAAATTTTTTGCACAGATAATTTTATAAAAAATAAATTTATTACAATAATAAATGCCTTATCAAAAGAAGCCTCTATAAATGTTTCTATCGATTTTAATATTAAACAAAATGACAACAAAAATAATGAAACACAAAATTTTAAAATCGTATCAGATGGCTATATTTCAGGCAATTGCCTAATTTTAGCTCATATAGCAATTAAAACGATTTTAAAAATCGATAATGATTTTATTAAAACTACTTAATTTTCTTTAAGCTTGATAAGAAATTATAGTGTTCAATATCACCTTCAACTTGAGTAAGAAATACTTGAGTTTTTGACTCCTCAACTTCAATCTGAGGTAAATCAACAAGTTCAGAGGCATAATAATTAGCATCATTTCTTGATGTAAATTTAACCTTATTGGCTAATGAATTTAAAGAAAGATTTCTCAAAACCCCAAACATTGATTTCTTATCTGTTGAAAATCTAGTATAAATTCTTAAAGATGCATCGTGTCTATCTAAATCAAATTTTCCTCTAATTAGCGCACTTAGTGTTTTAGAGTATGATTTAATATTTATCATAGATAAAACATTATCTTTTATTTTTATAACACCTTCAATTTTATCAAATTTACCCTCAGGGATTGAAACAATATCCATAATTGTTGCAGGGCTAACCATAACAATAGGATTTCTAAACACTGAAGCTATTTTCATCAAATATTCAACAAGTCCGATTTTTCCTATTGTTCCATCATTAATTAAAAATTTAATATCGCCATTTAATTTTAGAGTTTTATCTCCGCTCAATTCTATCAAACCATAAGCTGCACCTGTGATTTCCCTATCTAAATTAAACAATGTTTTTGCCATCAAATTAGAATCAATACCTTTAATTCCAAGACGTATATAGTATTTTAGTTTTTGTAAATCACATATTACTTTTAAACTTGAGCTACCCTCTGCAATATCAAATTTATTTGAGTTAACTTTTAAAATACCTTTTTCATCAAGCGTAAGTTTTGCCTTAATATTTCCAAATTTTATATCCTTATAATTACCTTTTTGCAAAGTAAAATCACAATCTTCAATTCTAACTAAACTTGTATCAAACATATAATTATCATCTTGAATATCATCCTCGCTAGATATTTCAATATTTTCAACATCATTAGTATTAGAAGTTTTTTGATTATTAAAAGAAGCTAAAATTCTTTCTACATCTAAATTATCAACATCAAGTGCTAAATTTTTAATAGTAAACGGCGGTTCTAAGCCATTTTTAATACTTCCTTTAAAATCATATTTAGCTCTTTTAAATCTTCCTTTTGCATTTAAATTAATCAAATTATTATTGGTTTTTAATGCCATTTCACGCAAAGACAACCTTTGAGAAGGGATAAAGGTATTTTTTATCTGCATATCAGCATCAAGATAAGGAATATCATTAATAAATTCAACTGCAAGATTACCTTTTATTGTTCCTTTTTTAAACATCTTTTGTTTAACAAAAATATTTAAAAATTCACAAGGTAATTCTCTGCCAAACACAAAGCCAATTCTATCTATTTTTCCTGTTAAATCCATTAAGCCATTAAGAGTTAAAATTGGCTGTAATTTAACCCCTCTAACAATATTTGCAGCAATGTAATAATTTAAATTTTTAATTTCTAACTTATTTCCATTTATTTGAAATTCGCCCAAAACAGCCCTATCATAATCAGATAAAGCTGATTTTTCATCGCTCAATCCAAAATTAACACCTTTTGAAATTTGAGCAAACCAAATAATATCCATAATATTATTTTTTGATTTATATATTATTTTAGTTGGAGAAGGTTTTGAAACCATCAAAACTGAATTATTAATTAGCTTAGATAAATAATCTTTAAAAAATTCATTTGTTATAATTGATTCAATAACAATATTGGAATCAAAAGTCTTATAATAATCCTTGATATCTCCGCTTATTTTTAATTTGTTAGATTTATTTTTTCCATAATAACCGACTAAATTAATAAAATCGATTTTATCTTTTGATATTTTAATCTTGCCATCTGTAACGCTTATTGGAAGATTTGAAACATCCTTGATTTTTATACCGGTATTATTAACATCAATAATACCCGATAAATCAAGATTATTCATATTTATATCAAAATTAACATTTCCCTTAGGAGAATTAATAGGTAAAAGCATAGCGCTTCCTTGAGGAATAAATAAATCAGAATTAATTAAGTCAAAAACATCCGCCAAATAAAACACATCTGATTTAACATTAGCAGTAATTTTATCAACATAAATATCAGAATTAACTTTTAATCTTGATTTATTTATCAGAAATTTTAAATTGGAAATTTGAATTTTATCATCGCAAAATTTAATTTCATCGTTTGATTTTGTTAATATTTGAACCAATTTTTGATTATTTTTATAAATATCTACGCTAGATTCAAAAATAAAATTTCTATTTTCCAGCTTTGAATTTTTCACAAAAAGCTCAACTAAAGTTTTATTTTGCAAAAAAGACGCCATAAAATAATCTAGTTCAATGTCTGCTTCAATGAGATTAAATTTTAAATCAATAGGCTTAGTTTCAGTTTTTTTATCACTTTGAGGAAATGCAGAAATTATTTTATCCACTTTAACTATTAATTTTTTAGCTTCCAGCTCTTTTAGTTTGATGGTTTTATTAAAAATATCCTCGAAAGAAATTTCTATTTCAAAATCATTCAAATCAACAAGAATTTCATTGTTTTTAGATAAAATTAACTTTTCGACATCAAATTCAATTTCAGGATTAAACGATGTTTCAAGCTTTGGCTTTGTAACCGATAAATCAAGATTTAATTGTTCTTTAACAATTTTTTGAACTTTATTAATAGCAAAATCAGATTTTACCAAGTTAGGTAAAATATAAAGATAAGCTAAAATCAAAAAAACCAAAAGCAAGAAAAATATTGATAAAAATGTAATAATAATATTTTTTAATAAATTAAATTTAATTTTCATAACAAAAAAATTATACCATGGTAATTTATGATATTATATTTTTATGAAGAAAATATTTATAATAATTTTTACACTTATCTTAAGCATTAATTCGACATTTGCAATTGAAACCTTAACTCAAACTTATGGCGAAAATAATAAATTTGGCTTAATTAAAGATAATAAAAAAATCACAGAACCGATATATAAAAAATTAATAAGGCTTGGAGATAACTCTTGGTTATTTTTAAAAGGTTCAAAATACGGTATTATTTCAAACACGGGTGAAATTCTTGTAGAGCCCAAATATACAAGTGCATATCGTTTTAGTGGCGGAAGATTTGCAAAAATGGGTTTACGAGGCAAATATGCGCTATTTAATGAATACGGACAAGCTGTAACAACTCAAGAATACACAACAATTGATATCCTTTACGGTAAAATGTTTTTAATTGAAAAAAACTATAAATATGGACTTATAAACTATGAAGGAGATATTATTTTAGCTCCAATTGCTGATGATATCTATATGCCAAAACCAAATATCTTGAAAATTCAATACGATGGAAAATGGTATGAAATAGAACAAAAAAACAGAGAAACTATTGAATTGCCATCTGATTTATCAGATTTAAGCGAAAATAGCGACAGCTTTAAAATTACTCAATTAGTACAAAATCCCGTAGAAAGTACAGGATATGGAATAGTGAGTGCAAGCGATTATTTCATTAAAATATTCTCATCAATATCACCAGCGTATGAACAAACTATTGATGAATTAATTTTTGATCATGGTGCCGATACAGCAACAATTTTAATCAAATCATCCTGGCTTGCCAAATTTCCTTTTATATATGCAAAAAATTATATAAATAACTTAAAAGCGCCAAATAACGGGCCATTATCAGAAGTTAAAAACAATTTAAAAAACAAAATTAAAGAATAAATTTATAAAAAAAGACTCGGAAAAATCCGAGCCTTTTTAATTTATTGTTTTAATTAGAATTGCAAACCGGCTTCTCTTGCTGCTTCAGCTAATGCAGCAACTCTACCGTGATATAAGAAACCGCCTCTATCAAATACAACGCCTTCAATGCCTTTAGCCATAGCTTTTTTAGCAACATCAGCGCCAACAGCTTTAGCTGCTTCAATATTACCACCGTGTTTCAATCCCAATTCTTTAACTTTAGATGAAGAAGAAGCAATTGTAACACCATTTACATCATCGATAACTTGAGCATATATATGTTTAGTTGAACGATATACTGCTAATCTTGGCCATTGAGCATCGCCTGAAATTTTAAGACGTACTCTTTGGTGTCTTTTTCTGGTTTGTTCTTTTCTGTTTACTTGTTTAATCATTTTTCTTTCCTTTCACCAAAACCAATTCCGCCCTTACGGTTGGTTTATATTGGCAATTTTACTTTATTACTTTTTACCTGCTTTACCGGCTTTACGTGCAATATATTCGCCTTCATATTTAACACCCTTGCCTTTGTAAACTTCAGGCGGACGTTTAGAGCGAATTAGAGCTGCAACATCACCAACTAATTGTTTATTAGTTCCGGAAACAGTGATTTTTGTATTTGCTTCAACAGCAATTGAAATACCTTTTGGCGGTTCAACTATAACAGGATGTGAATAACCTAAAGATAAGTTAATTGCACTGCCTTGCATAGCTGCACGATAACCAACACCAACGATTTCTAATTTCTTTTCAAATGGTGTTTTAACGCCATGAATTGCATTTGATACCAAAGTTCTAAATAAACCGTGTAGGCTTCTTGATTTTCTGTCTTCGCCTTTACGATTTACAATAACTTCGCTGCCTTCAACTTTTACTTCAATTTCAGATGGAAATTCAACTGTTTCGGTTCCTTTAGGACCTTTTGCAGTTAATACATTACCATCAACTTTTACTTCAACTCCATCAGGAATTGCAATTGGTAATTTACCTATTCTTGACATTTTTTTCTCCTTTTGCTTTGTATAACTAAGCGGGAACGCATCACTATAATAGCGATTTAACCCTGTTTGTTTTTGGCATTAGCACAAAACTTCTGCCTTGGTGCTTCTCACACCTTTGTCTTTCTTGTTTTCATTGAGCGCAAAGCGCTACAATTCAAACTGCGAAAGAATTGCTCCTGAGGGACTTCGTCCCACGTCGCCTTGGTACGGATGCGCACTTGGCACAAGCTCAACGCTTCTGCCTGCGTGCTTCTCACACCTTTGTCTTTCTTGTTTTCATTGAGCGCAAAGCGCTACAATTCAAACTGCGAAAGAATTGCCCTGCAAACTAAGCTCACTTGGCTCCTGGTAAGGTTTCGCTCTGTCCGCCAGACCTCAACGGTCTGCCGTCACGAGCTTCACACACCCGATGCCTTCGCCTTCGTTCGCTAAGTTTGCCCTGCAAACTAAGCTCACTTGGCTCAGGTTTACCACACGTAGCAAAGAACTTCGCCGCCAAGTTTATTAGCACGTGCAGCTTTTTCAGTCATCAAACCTTTTGATGTTGAAATAACAGCAATACCCATGCCATCAAAAACTCTAGGCATATTTTTAGCTTTAGAATAAACTCTTAAGCCGGGTTTTGAAACTCTTTGTAAGCCTGTGATAACATTTTGACCATTTACATATTTCAAAGTTACATTGATAAATTTGAAACCGTCTTTTTCTTCAACAGTATAACCCTCAACATAACCTTCAGCTTGAAGAACTTTAATTAATTCTTCTTTTAGATTTGACGCAGGAATAGTAACAGTTTCATGTTTAACTAATTTTGCGTTTCTGATGCGAGTCAATGCATCAGCAATTGGATCATTGATTGTCATTTTTTCCCTTTCTACTTGCGAAGATATTCTTCGTAGTATAGCTAAGTACGCACACAACTGTGCATATTTAATAATATTTCAAACATATTTTAATTGCAAATTTTTGTAACGATATGTAAAAAATGATAAATTCAACTAAAGTTTTTAACTCAAAAAACGATAACAAAATTACGCATACTAGAAAATAGATAAGGAGTACTCATGGGTCTTAGTTTTAGTTTTAATCACGGAAGAATGCTTTGGTTAAGAGCAAACAAAGCAGCATGGTCTAGACCATCTCACAATCTAAAAGACGAAAAGAAATCAGAACAAGAAAAACCCATAAATTTATTGCAAAACACTGAAGTAAAAGACGAAACAATGAGAGAAAGTATCTCAACAAAAAATCTACCAACAGATACTTTACTTGCAAATAAAGGCATAAATATAACAACTGAAAACAAAATAGAACAACCACTTCAAGGGTTTAGCGATGAAGCAGATTCAACACTTCAAGAAATAAAATTAACAAACACAGAAAAAGATATAGAAAGTCCATTTAATTTATTTGGATAAAGAAAATTTTTAAACACAAAAACACTCCCTAACAAAAGGGAGTGTTTTAATATATTTTCCTTACTACCAAGAAGCTTTAGTTACGCC
>CALUZF010000048.1 GCA_944325165.1 Candidatus Gastranaerophilales bacterium | reverse complement strand
TTTCTGTGTTCTTCTCTCCAATAATTTTCAATTTGTTCTCTAACTGTATATAAATTTGGATGCCATAAAACAAGACCCCCGCCGATTTCATCTCTTACAGAGAATAAATCCAATTGAGTGCCTAATTTTCTATGGTCGCGTCTTTTTGCTTCTTCAAGCTGATGAATGTAATTATCTAATTCTTCTTGAGTTAAAAATGCAGTAGCATAAATTCGCTGAAGCATTTTATTATTTTCATTACCTCTCCAATATGCACCTGCTACGCTCATTAATTTGAAAGCTTTAATTTCTTTAGTTGATTCAATATGAGGACCAGAACATAAATCATTAAACAAAACATTTCCATCTTTATCTTTTGTTAAATATAAAGTAGGGTTGTCGTTTTTGTGTTCTTCTAATAATTCTGCTTTATATATTTCACCTTGAGCTTTAAATTCTTTAATTTGAGCTTCAACATCAGGAATAACATATTTTTCAAAAGTTAAATTTTGAGCGATTAATTTTTTCATTGTCTTTTCAATTTCTTTAAGATTTTCATCAGACAACGTTACGCCTTCTATATCAAAATCATAATAAAAACCATTTTCAATAGCAGGGCCTATTGCTAATTTTGCCTGCGGGTAAAGCTTTTGAACAGCTTGCGCCATAATATGAGAACAAGAATGGCGAAGAGTGTGTAATTTTTCGATTTTATCCATAATTTTCCTCGATGTTTATAGTATTGATTACATTCTAGCACGAATGGGCAATATGTAAAATATTAATGTTTATTTACCTTTATTATATTTTCTTTTTTTAGCATTTGTCTTTGGCAAAGTCTTAATGCCGCTAAAATTGATAGATAAAATTGTAAGCATATTTTTCCCCTATTTTTTGTTTTATTAAAACAACTGAATAAAGAAAAATGCCAAAATGTTAACTAAAATTAACTTTTATATTTTTTCCATCTTTCATCATATTCTTTAGCAATTAATATACTTTCTTCTTCTGTATATTTATATCTGCCAAGACTAATTAAAATTCGCCCCATGGATTCTTCAAAAAGTTTTTTCTTAATTTTATAAGGATATGTTTCATAACCTTTTAGCGCACCGTTATGAATTTCATCGATTATACAATCTATATAGCTTTGAGTGTATTTAGGAATTTTAGGATGTCTTTTTATGTATTCTACAAGAGGCATATTTTCTCTGTATCTATTTCCGCTTGCGCTTGTTAATAAGAAATTCCCTATGCTATTTGTACCGCCTAATGAAGCAGGAGTAATATGTTCTATTGTACCTGTTGAAGCAATAAAAAGCCTTCTTGCAATTTCTTTTTGAGTTCTTTTTGAATATTTAACGATAAATGCGCTTTTAGAGCTTTCTGATGTAGGCAAAAATAAAGCCTTATTTTTTATATCGGCAAATATCTCTTTTTCGTTTCTTTTAGGAGTAATATCCTCTAAAGAAGCCAGAAAAACTTTTCTTTTAAAAAAATCTCTTTCATTATCTGATATTATAATTTGACGACATTTTGTCGTTTTAGCACGCATTTCAAGAGCAGTTTTAGCACATAATTTATGTGTTAACATGTCAACTTCATCTAAAACTTCCAATTCTTCAAGTTTTAATTTAGTAAGACAATTGCCCCTAATCATCTGCAAACAATTTTTCAAACTATCATTAGGATTAAGCTCAACAAAATCCTTAAATATAGCATAAATTTCCTTTTCAACAGGCAAAAAATGACTGTAATAATTTGAAAGCAATTCAAAAAAATCAAGCGCAACTTTGCATTTTTCAAGCTTTTTTTCAAAATCTTTTATAGCTGAACTTGGAATAATTTTAATTCCACGATAAGGACATATTACATTTTTCAATTTCCTTAAAGGCTTTCCGGCTGACGTTGTACCTTCATAAGGAATATCGTAGTAATATTTTAAATAATCTTGAGGGGATAATCTTTTCTTACTTAATGGCATAATTGCCTTTTTATTGCTACATAATCATGATATCAAATTTTATTATGGTTTACAACCTAATAAATCCAATAAATCATCTTGATTTAATTTCAAGGGATTATTTTTCATTCTATCAAGATTTACAGATATTGCTAATTCTTCTATATCTTTTATGTTCAATTTTTCAAAATCCATCTCAAGCTCAATTTGCTTAAAAAGATTATTAAAATATTCATCAATATCCTTATCTAATAAATTTTTTAACTCATCAAAAATATTTGATAGAAATTCTTTTCCTCTTTTATCATTTAATTCATTTTTCAGCTCAAAATTTTTCTTTATTAGATTTTTAATGGTTAAAGCAACTGCATGCCCGTGAGGAATACCATAATCAGTAGTAATTTTATAAGAAAGTGCATGAGAGGCAGTTGTTCTTGAAATATTAATTGCTTTTCCTGCTAAATTTGAAGCTTGCGCCATATTTTCCATAGCAGCTTCATCTTCGTTATTTACATAATTTATAATATTTTCTCTACACAGCTCAATTGCTTTTTTAGCATATTTTCTACTCAAATGAGTTGATTTCACTGCCCAAAAGCTCTCTATTGCTTGACAATATGCATCCATCGCACAACTTGCTTTTAAATATTTAGAAGTATTTTTTGAAAAATTACTATCTATTATTGCAAATTCGGGCAATATAGATTTTTCATCCAAGGATTGTTTAATATTATCGATATAAATTACTGCAAATTGTGTTGCTTCAGAACCTGTGCCAAAAGTTGTAGGTATTGCAATTAATTTTGTTTTTGTTTTTGAATAGTATCTGAATGCTTTTGCAAAATCGATAACACTTCCTCCGCCAATAGCAATAATCACATCATATTTAGATTTAATTTTTTCTATCGCCAAATCGACTTCTTCTTTTTTCGGATTTGTTGAAAAATCATTATAGAATTTTGGCTTTACCTTTTTTAATTCATTTTCAATTAAGGGCTTTATTTTTTCAAAAGATTTTTTCCCTGTAAACACCAACGGTTTTTTATATTTTTCTTCTTTTAATATTTTTGATAAATTTTTAATCGCACCCTTATAAGAAAATTCAACTTGATTTAAATTTTCCATAAAAATTTCTTTATTTATAAACGGTTTTTCTTTAGGACGACCCAAATCAGCTCTTGCGCCGCATTTAACCTTAATTTCCAATAAAGATGTGCATTTGTCACTCATAAATTTAGGTAATACTTTTAATAATTGTTTTCTTGTTTTAACGCTATATACCTTTTTATATCCTGAATTTAGAGCAATTTTTGTAATTTTAGCATTTTTTGTGGCGCAAGGTTGAGCACCAACGCTATCATGCGCTTCATTATTAAAAATTATATGCTTAAAATTAACTAAATCCTTTGAAGCATTAACAATTATAGAACCTTGATGCATTAAAAAAGAACCGTCACCATCAAAGCAATATATAGTTCTATCCGGTTTTTTAAGTGCAATTCCTAAAGCAATTGAGCTGGTATGCCCCATAGAGCCCACTGTTAAAAAATCTTGTTTATGACTTTGGCTATATTTTTCTCTTATTTCATAGACTTCTCTTGAAATATAACCTGTTGTAGAAACAACTATATCGCTTGATTTTAATTTCTTCAAAATTTCAGCAATGGCAACTTCGCGCTCTAGCGTATAGCTATTTTGAATATCCGACTTTTTAATATATCTTTCAAAAGTATCTTTTCTAATTATAAAAGCAAAAGGTTTTTTTGTTTCTTGCATATAATCAAATGCTTTATCCAAAGATATTTTCGCCATTTCAAATGAATTAGGCATTATTTCACATTTTATGCCGATTTTATCCAGCAATTTATCTGTTAATTTCCCTTGCTTTATATGTTGTGGTTCATCTTTTTTATTTGGTTCGCCACGCCAGCCTATAAACATCAACAAAGGGATATTATAAACTTCTTCATCCGATAAAGATAACAAAGGATTAATACAATTGCCAATGCCTGAATTTTGCATATAGACAAGAGCAATATTTCCGCTTGCAAGATAATTTCCGCAAGCAAGCGCTATTGCATTACCCTCATTTGCAGTTATAGTATGTTCATTTTGGCTAGTATTATCTTCAATATATGCACAAAAATCCTTCAATAAACTATCCGGCACACCGCAAAAACAATTTATATTTTTTTCTTTCAAATAATCAAAAAGTTCCTTTGGTTTCATATTAATTTACCCCCGGAATAAGTGTTATAATATCTTTTATTTTCATACAATATTTATCTGAAGCTTCTTTTGCTCTATGATTTTTTAAAATTGATTTTGCAGTGTTCACCATAGCAGGATATGCAGCTCTTAAAAGCTGATTTGCATATATAACAATATTAATATTATTTTCAATTAATTCTTGCTCATAAACTTCACAATATGAAGAAGGCACAACAACCAAAGGCATTCTATTGGGAAGCTCGTTATAAAGCTTTGCAAATTCTTTTACTTCATCAAAAGTTTCCCTGCAAGAATGAATCATAATAGCGTCTGCTCCGGCTTCAAGATATGCTTTTGCTCTATCAATGGCATCAGTCAATCCTTTTTCAAGAATTAAACTTTCAATTCTTGCGATAATCATAAAATCTTCGCCAATTTGAGCTTGTTTTCCAGCTTTTATTTTTTGAGCAAAATCTTCTTTAGAATCTTGGTTTTGTTCCACTTCGCAACCAAACAAAGAGTTTTTCTTTAAACCTATCTTATCTTCAATAATAATCGCCGAAACACCAAGTCTTTCAAGAGTTTTTACAGTCATTACAAAATGCTCTTGACAACCGCCATTATCACCATCATATATTATTGGTTTTGTTGTAACTTCTAAAATATCATTTAAGGTTTCCATTCGAGAGGTGGTATCTAAATATCCTGTATCGGGTTTGCCCTTTGCGCTAGATTGAGTTAGCGAAGACAACCAAATACCATCAAATTCTACTTTTTTATTGTTTTCATTTATGCTAATATTTTCAACAATCAAACCCGATAAGCCATTATGCGCTTCAAGAATTGTTACTAAATCTTTTGAATTTAATAATCTTCTTAATCTTTTACATCTTATCTCAGGCGTTGTTCCGACTTCTTTCAAAATGTTATTAAGCTGTGTTGATGAAATCCCTTTTGTATAGGGAATATCTATAACTTGTCCGCCCCATTCACTCATAACATCAATTATTCTCTGCCTTGTTTTTGCTTGGACTCCTTCTTTCCAATCGTCGCCATGTAAAACATAATCGGGTTTTATTTTTATCAAATTAGGAACATAATCTAAAGTTTCTTGCGCTATAACACAATCAACACCTTTAACATTTTCAACAACAATTTTTCTTTGTTCCCAAGTCATATAGGGAAGTCTTTTATAGCTTGCAATAGCTTTATCTGTCAAAAGTCCTACTATAAGTTCACCGCTACCAAGTGAATCCAATAATTTTCTTGCTTCATTAATAATATTTAAATGCCCTGGATGTAATAAATCCGCACTCATTCCTATGTATACTTTTTTCATTGAACGCCTCTAAATAATATGTTTTATTATATCATGGTAATTTTATTGCGTATCAATAAATTAAAAAGTATTATTAATATTTTACTATTTTTTTAATAAGCTTTTCTATTCTAAATTCATAGCCTTGAGGTTTATTTGAAACTATTGTATAAATTGATGAAAATATCAAAAGAAACATTGAAAAACAAAAGAATATTGCAACTATTTTTTCTTTTTTTGTCATAATCATTCCTTCTCTTGAATTGACTTTTGAAGCCATTCTTGAGCACGTGGACTTAACTTAACTTTACCATCAGGTCTTATACAATAACCAAAAGGGTCTATATCTTCTCCTATATCTAAGCAAAAAATTTTACACCACTTTGAAGCATGTACATCATTTATGCGTTTATCAAGAGAGCTTTCGGAATAAATACCATTACAAATTGTTGTGTCATCATTTCTATTATTACCGTCTATATCTTTACAAAAACTCTCAATCAAAGTCCTTGTACGAGCACCAAATGTCATAATAGCACTTGTCTGAAAAAAAGAAATATCATTTCCTACATATATTTCAGAATGAGCAAATTTTTCTTTAGTTACCTTACATTCGTTGTCATCCCAATCTTCATCAAAATAATCGGCATTTTCCCAATTATAACCGTTTAATACTCCTCTTGTTGTATAGCAATCCACTTCTGTACTGTTCACAACACTTGCAAATGTTTCACAAAAATTGGTTATATCTCCGTCATGACTACCATCAACTATATCTCCATTAATTTTTACACCTAAATCCCCATCTAAATAATACTCATCCGAATTTACAAGCTCTCTTATGGTTGTCATAAGTGCATTATGCCCTTTTTTAAATTTCATCACATTCTCATTAGGTGTTGAATTAATTGCAACAGGTAACAATACAGCAGTCAATACTCCAATTACCGCCAATACTATCATAATTTCAGCTAATGTAAACGCTATTCTTTTAGACATTTAATAATGAAACCTTTAATTTTTTCAATAAATAAAATTGATATTACATCATTAAATGTTGAATGTCAAATAATTTTCTATATATTTTGTCCTTTTAAAAAGAAAAATATAATACTACCATTAAACCAAGGGAAAATTATGGATAATA
The DNA here is from genome assembly GCA_944325165.1 of Candidatus Gastranaerophilales bacterium. Classification (GTDB taxonomy): domain Bacteria; phylum Cyanobacteriota; class Vampirovibrionia; order Gastranaerophilales; family Gastranaerophilaceae; genus RUG14156. The sequence continues at coordinate 4,223 of CALUZF010000048.1, read as the reverse complement.
TCAAAAAACGTTTTGGCTCAAAAATAAAAGAAATAAGAGAAAAAAGAGGATTAAATCAAGAACAGCTTGCAGAGCTCATTGATATGGAATCAAGACACTTAAGTAGAATTGAAACCGGAAAAAGTTTTACTACTCTTGAAAACATAGAAAAAATTGCCAAAATTTTAGATGTTAATATTAATACATTATTTTCTTTTGAACACAAAAAAGACAAAAACGAACTTATAAAAGAAGTAAATTCATATTTAAAAAATGCCAGCCAAAAGGAAATTGAATTAATTTATAAAATAGTTCTCGATATTTTTAACTAAAAATCGGGATGACAAGATTCGAACTTGCGACCCCCGCGACCCGAACACGGTGCGCTACCAAACTGCGCTACATCCCGAAAATTTATTCAATTATCAATGTTTGTTTTTATTTTATACCCTCGGGCTTTGCGCGCACTTATACAATCGAAGAGCCATCTCGCTGTACGCTAAACCCATATCCAATTCTAGCACAAAACAAAATATTAATACTACAAAACTTTTTTAAATTACGTAACAAAAAATTAAAATTTCTAAATTATCTAACAAAAAAAATATTTACGAGCGTAATATAAGTAAAGCTAGTCTGAATTATTAAATATATGAAAATAACAAACATTAACAACTATATATACAATCAAACTTTCAAAGGTCTAAGAGGTAAAACACCGACAAACAGCATAAATATCGAAAATATTAACACCGACATACCTCCAAAAAATAAACCGACCCCAATGTATACTTATTATTTATACGGTAATGTTGTCGATCCTAAAATAGTTAATGAGACAATAAGCAAATCAAAACCGGCTCCAATAACAGACCCGATTTTATTAAACTTGGCGCAAATTGAAAAAAGAAAAAGAAATCCTTTTGCAAAAAGGATGATTTTAATAAGAGAAAAAAATACAAAAAAAGCTCTTGATATGGAAAAAATTAAATCCATAATCTTACCGCAAGCAAAAATTGATAAACTTCGCTCTTTTGAAGATTCAGATAAAAAATTTATTTTAGATAAATACCAAAAAGAAGCAATAGATGCCTTTTTATCAGGCAAAAATACTGTCGTTACAGCTCCAACAGGAACAGGAAAAACTCTTATAGCAGAATACGCTATAGAAGATGCGCTCAAAAGAGGCGAAAAAATAATCTATCTATCACCACTAAAAGCTCTTAGTAATGAAAAATTCACCAAATTTTCAGAGCTTTTTGGAACTTATGACAGAAACGGAAACTTCTTAAATTCTGACAACGTAGGTCTTTTAACAGGCGAAATTACAATTAATCCCGATGCGGATTTGCTTGTTATGACAACTGAAATATATAGAAATCTTATCAATGCTCAAGATGAAAAAACAACAGCGATGATGTTTCAAGAGTTTTCAGGGGTAATTTATGATGAATTTCATTACCTTAAAGACCCCGAAAGAGGTACCGTTTGGGAAGAATCAGTTATGCAAACCCCAAAACACATGCGCCAGATGATGTTATCTGCTACAGCATCAAATGCAAAAGAGATAACAAATTGGATAAAAACTATCAATCAAACAAAAGATACGGTTTTGGTAGATGTAGCAGAATCAGAAAGATATATTCCCTTAAAAGAATATGCTTTTTCTTATGACACATCAAATGAGGAATTTTTAATAAAACCGCTATATAAAAGAACAATTGATTTTGATTATATAAACACATCAAGCTCAGATAGACTATATGAAATAATTGAAGAATTAGAGCAATTATATGATGGTGAAGATGTAATAGACATTCTTAAACCCTATGCAGATGAAAAAGGTCATATAGATGCAGATGAATTTGCTAAAATTTTAATTTCACAAAAAGGCATTTCACAAGAAAAAGCTCAGCAAATTTCATTAATTTTATCCAATCCAAAATTAACAAAAAGAACAGATATTAAAATAAGCTCGAAAGCTCCTAAAAATATATCTTTTAGCAACCTTGTTAAAACATTAATACAAGAAAAGAAAACACCGGCGCTAATTTTTTCATTTTCTAAGAAAAAATGCCAGAAAAAAATGGATGAAGTATCTAAAAAATTAGGTACGCTATTAACTGCTGAAGAATCTAAAAAAATACTTGATACTATAGAAGAAGCCAAGGCTCAAGATATTTATTTTGGCGAAGATTTTGAAACTGAATATATGCCTAAATTACTTATGGGCTATGCGGTTCATCATGCCGGGATGCTTCCAGCTTATAAAAGTTTAGTTGAAAAATTATCTCGCCAAGGTTTGGTTAAGGTATGTTTTGCAACAGAAACACTGCTTGCAGGAATTAATATGCCTTTTAAAACAACAGTATTTACCTCATTAGATAAATTTGACGGCAAAAAAAGAGTAAAAATAACTCCAACACTATTTAAACAAGGAGCAGGCAGAGCCGGAAGAAGAGGAATTGATGAAATAGGAAATGTTGTTATCTGTCCTATAAATAATCATGAATTAACAAAATACAGAAACATAATAGAATCCAATGATACTAAAATAGATAGCAACTTTGAACTTTCCTATGCAACATTACTTCAAGATAACGTTTTAAATAGTATAGAAGAATTTATTGATAAAAGCTTTTCTGTATTCAATGCAGCATCATCTACAAAGATACAACAAGAAATAAATAAAAAACTATCATATCTAAAAGCTAAAAAATATATTGTAAATAAAGACGGAAAAATTATAACCACCCCAAAAGGCGATATAGCTAAGAATATCTATGGAATAAATCAAGTATTATTTTGCGAATTAATAACCAATCCAAAATATACAAAAGATTTAACGCCCGAAGAACTTGCTGTTCTTATGGTAATTTTTGCAGATGTAAAAGATGATAAACCTAGAACAACTTTTGAAGAAGATATGGCAGATATTGCAGAAAAATTAAGCCCTTCAATAGCTCTAGCCGAAAAAATTATAAAAGAACAAACAGAAAGAAAAATTGATGAAGAAATCAAAATGAGTACAAACTTAGCTGAAGCTATCTATAAGTTTACTTGCTCAAATAATAGCAGAGAAGAAAGCATTAAAGCTTGGAATGAAATATTTGATGAACTCAAAACAAAATATATTATTTTGCATGAAGGTGATTTGCTCAGAGTATTCAATAGCACAATTGATTTATTAAGAACAATTATAGAAGTAAGCGACAACCAAGAGCTTATAGATAAAGCTCATAGTACAATAAATTGTCTAAATAAGCCACCATTAACAGATATTTTAAAATATGAATTAAATATATAACTTTAGCAAAAATTTTTTTTCACAAGTTTTGTATCTTAGCAACCACATTTTTAAAAAAAGGAAAAAATATGAATATAAGCCCTATTAATTCTTATAATCAAGCGGCTTTTCAAGCTAAAAAACCAACTAAAAAAGCTGGAAGATTTGAAAAACAAAACAATCAAGATGATTTAGCAACAATCAAAAAAAGAGCAGTAATTGCAATTCCTGCCGCAACAGCAACGCTATTAGCAACATTTGCGCTAGCTAATTATAATCAATCTCAAAATAATACTTTTGCAAATGAAACTCAAGCGACAACTCCATACATTGAAACAATTAAAACAGAACCAACTCAAGAAACAATTATTGAAACAACAGCCCCAAAAACACAACTTCCAATTGTTTCAACAATTATTGAAACAATCCCGCAAAGCGAAAGAAAAGCAGTTTGGTATGAAGTTCAAAAAGGCGACAGATTGGCTGATATAGTTAAAGAATATGCAGATTTAGACCCGCTAACTCCAGATACCGAGCTTGTACAATATTATGAAATATTAGAACAAGATAACCCTGGAAAATGGAGCGACAGAAATAAAATTCTTATCGGCACAAGATTTAGAGTTGACAGCATTTTACCGGAAAATATAAACTATTCTTTTAAAAATAATACAATAGAGACTCAACCCATAGAAGAAACAATAGCAGAAGAAATAGAGCCTACAGAAGAACAAATAACATCAGAAGATGATACAGTTACAATAAACGGAATTGAATTTAAATTTGATTTAGGCACTATGGATAAAAGTTTATTAGGCGATTATGACGGCTTAATGTTTGGAAAATACACAACTTTAGATAAGAAAATGAATGGTAATATAGAATTAACAAAATTTGAAGGAACAAATTCAAAAAGCAACAAAAGCCAAACATTAATCTATAATAAAGAAGGTGAAAT
>CALUZF010000047.1 GCA_944325165.1 Candidatus Gastranaerophilales bacterium | reverse complement strand
TAAATATTATGTTTTTATTTTTTTCATCTACTTCATAATCTTTATTTTTTTCTAAAATTGGTGCAACTTGCGCCATTAGTTTATAGGTTTGGGCAGATTTTTCAAGTCGACCTGAAATAATTAAAGGAGTTCTTGCTTCATCAATTAAAATTGAGTCTACTTCATCGATAATTGCATAATTATAAGGTCTTTGAACTAATGCATCAATGTCAGATGCCATATTATCACGAAGATAATCAAAACCGAATTCGTTATTTGTTCCATAAGTAATGTCGCAGTTATAAGCTTCTTTTTTATTTTCATAACTGTTATATTTACCGCTTGATAAAATTACACCGACAGATAAGCCTAAAAATTCATATATGCGACCCATCCAATCTCTATCACGCTTTGCAAGATAATCATTTACAGTAACAACATGAACACCTTTGCCTGTTAGAGCATTTAAATAAGCGGGTAATGTCGCAACTAAAGTTTTACCTTCACCTGTTCTCATCTCGGCAATATGTCCTTCATGAAGAAAAATCCCGCCGATTAATTGCACATCAAAATGTCTCAAATTTAAAACACGTTTTCCAGCTTCTCTGACTGTTGCAAAAGCTTCAGGCAGAATTTCATCTAGCGCTTGTTTTTCTAAAATTCTATCCTGTTTAATATCAGATGAAGTTGGTCTTTTTGATAAAATTTCTTTAAATTCAGCAGTCTTTGCCTTTAATTCTTCATCAGATAACTTTGAAAATTCTTCTTCAAGCTCATTAATCCTATCAACGATAGGCATGATTTTATTAATTTTTCTTATATTCGGGTCTTTAAATATTTTTAAAAGTATATCTATTAAAGCCATTTTATTTATTTTCTCCTCAAGCATAGTTTTGCTTTAATTATATTATCACAAACATATCAGTTTTAAAATTTTATACATAATAGTAACAATATTATCAATTAAAAATATTTATAGTATAATTTTATTTAGCAATAACAATAAAGAGGATTAAAAATGATAGAAGAAAAACAACTAAAAGATACACTTAATCTTCCCTCTACAACATTAGCTATGAGAGCTAATGCAGCAAATAGAGAAATTGAAATTCAAAAATTCTGGGAAGAAAACAAGATTTATAAAAAAATGCTTGAAAAAAATAAAGGCAATAAAAGTTTTATTCTTCATGACGGCCCTCCTTATTTAAGCTCCGATAAAATTCACATCGGAACAGCTATGAACAAAATTCTAAAAGATATAGTTCTTAAATATAAAACCCAAAAAGGCTTCTATACTCCATATATTCCGGGGTATGATGCACATGGTCTGCCTATTGAAAATGCGGTTGTAAAAAATATAAAAGGCGGAAGAAACGCTCTTACACCTCTTGAATTAAGACAAAAATGCCGTGAATTTGCAGCAAAAAATCTTAAAGGACAAGAAGAAAACTTTAGACGTCTTGGAGTTTTGGGTGATTGGGAACATCCTTATGTAACAATTGCACCAGAGTTTGAAGCTCATCAAATAGAATTATTCTGGCAAATGTATAAAAAAGGTTATATTCAAAAAGGCCTAAAACCTGTTTATTGGTGCGCTGATTGTGAAACAGCTCTAGCCGAAGCAGAAGTTGAATATGCTGATATATCTTCAGAATCAATTTATGTTAAATTTAGAGTTTTAAACGAACAAGAAATATATAAGAAAGCAAACATTAATTCAAATAACAAACTAAATTCAATTATTTGGACAACAACACCTTGGACAATTCCATCAAACCTTGCAATATGCTTGAATGCAAAATTTGATTATACAATTTTTGAATATAAAGGTGAAAATTATTTTGTTGCAACCGATTTGATGAATTCATTCCTAAAAGAAGTTGAATGGGAAGATATTAAACCGCTTGGAAATCTAAAAGGCAGCGAATTTGAAAAATTCGAAGCAAAACATCCTTTGTATGATAGAAAATCTCTATTAATCACAGGGGAACACGTTACACTTGATGCCGGCACAGGTTCAGTTCATACTGCCCCCGGTCATGGTCTTGAAGATTGGGAAGTTTGTCAAAAATACGGTATTGAAACATTCTCTCCATTTGATTCAAAAGGATGTTGGACAAATGAAGTGCCGGATTTAGAAGGAGTTCCTTATTATAAAGGTAACTCAATTGTAATGGATAAATTAAAAGAATATGGCGCATTAATTAAATCTCAAACAATTACACACTCTTATCCTCACTGTTGGAGATGTAAACATCCTGTTATGTATCGTTCAACCCCTCAATGGTTTGTTAAAGTTTCAATGTTTAAAGATATTACATTGGAAAACATCAAAAACGCCACTTGGTATCCATCATCAGGCGAAAAAAGAATTTCAAACATGGTTGAAAACCGCTCTGAATGGTGTATTTCAAGGCAAAGAGCATGGGGTGTTCCTATACCGATTTTATACTGCAAAAAATGTAAAAAACCTATAATAAACGAACAAACTATTAAAATCATCACAGAAAAATTCAAAAATGAATCCTCAGACGCATGGGTAAAATATGAAGCTAAAGACTTCATCCCTCAAGGTTTCACTTGCGAATGCGGATGTAGCGAATTTGAAAAAGAAAATGATATTATGGATGTATGGTTTGATTCAGGTTCATCTTGGAGCGCTGTTGTAGAACAAAGAAAAGACGAATTTCAAACAGATGGCTCTGATGTAATTCCTGTTGATATGTACCTTGAAGGTTCAGACCAACATCGTGGTTGGTTCCAATCATCATTATTAATTGCAAGCGCAACAAAAGAATGTGCTCCATACAAATCAGTCTTAACCCATGGCTTTGTGCTTGATGGCGAAGGAAGAAAAATGTCTAAATCTTTAGGCAACGTTGTTACTCCGCAAGAAATCATAAAAGTATACGGAACAGACGTTTTAAGACTTTGGGCAGCAAGCGTTGATTATAGAAACGATGTTAAAATCGGCGATAACTTAATTAAACAATTAGTTGAAGTATTCAAAAAAACAAGAAATACGATAAGATTTTTATTAGGCAATTTATTTGATTTTGACCCTAAAGCCGATTATGTTGAATATAAAGATTTAGAAGAAATTGATAAATTTGCACTATCAAGATTAGCTCAATTAATTAAAAATGTTGATTCAGCATTTGAAACATACGAATTTTATAAATATTTCCAACATTTACAAAATTTTGCAAGCACAGATTTATCATCGTTCTATCTTGATATCGTAAAAGACAGGCTATATACAAAAGGTAAAAAATCTCTATCAAGAAGAGCATGTCAAACTGTAATGTATGAAATATTACATACATTAATTTCAATCTTAGTACCTGTTATGCCTCATCAAGCAGAAGATATCTGGCAAAATATGCAACCTTGTCAAAAACCTTATGAATCAGCTTTGTTGACTGATTGGGCAAAAGCAAAAGATGAATGGATAAATGAAAAATTAGATGAAGAATTTTCTCAATTGCTAAAAACAAGAGAAGTAGTTTCAAAAGCAATTGAACCTTTGCGCTCAACAGAACCTAAAATAGTCGGTTCTTCTCTTGAAGTAGACATAGTTATAACATCAGATAATAAAGAAAAATCAGCATTATTAGAAAAATATTCTAATCTTTTGGGTGATTTGTACATAGTATCTCATGTTTATACTTCAGATGTTGAAAGTAACACATTAAACAAATATTCTCAAGACGATTATAATATTAAAGTCCTAAAAGCCAAAGGCGAAAAATGCGCTCGTTGTTGGAAATATAGAACTTTAGACAATAACGGTATTTGTGAAGATTGTAGAAAAGCAATAGAGGAGTAAATTATGGATTTAAAAAATTCAAAAACTTGGCACAACCTTCAAGAAGCTTTTGCAGGTGAATCAAAGGCTAGAAATAAATACACATATTATGCCTCAAAAGCGAAAAAAGACGGCTATAATCAAATAGCAAAAATATTTGAGCAAACCGCAAACAATGAAAAAGAACACGCTAAAATTTGGTATAAATTATTAAATAACGGCTCAATTGATGATACTTTATCGAACCTAAAAGATGCAGCAAGCGGTGAAAATTATGAAAATACAACAATGTATCCCGATTTTGCTAAAGTTGCAAAAGAAGAAGGTTTTGATGAAATAGCAAGATTGTTTGAAGGTGTTGCAAAAATCGAAAAACACCACGAAGAAAGATATAAAAAATTAATTGAAAATATCGAACAAGGAATAGTATTCAACAGAGAAGAAGAACAAAATTGGGAATGTGGAAACTGCGGATTTCATGTAAATTCAAAAGAAGCTCCGGAAATTTGCCCGATTTGCGCTCATCCTAAAAGTTATTTTGAAATTTCAGAACATAATTATTAATTTGAAAAAAGCCTTTGAAAAAATCAAAGGCTTTTAATTAATACTTCCTCAAACGGTAAATATAGGTAATATTTAATAATCATAATTAAATATTATTTTAAAAAAACAACTTAAACACCCTCTGTTAATATATTAAAAGTTTAGTTACAATTTGCTTTAAAATAAAAAAATAAGTTATATTAAATATATGAATACAACTCTATTAAAACAGTTGCTTGCGGTTTTTACAGCGTTTTTAATATTACTGTTGGGAATTTATTATAAATTTTCTTGTGAAAACAAAGCAAACAGATGTTATAAGCAAGGATTAGAATTATATGAGCAAGAAAAATACTCTGATGCTTATTATAATTTTAAGCAAATTAAATCTTTCTCCAAAAAATACAAACTTGCACTGCTCAAGCAATATCAATGTGCCGATAAATTACAAGACAAAAAAACAAGTTTAATTAAATTAAAAGAGCTCTCAAAAATATCAAATAATGAGTATATTAAACCTTGGGCGCTTTATCAGGAAGCAATTTTAAGTCAAGAATTAAATTTATTAAGTCAAGGACAATTAAACAGAAAATTTAAATTTATACAAAAAAATTACCCAAATAATGATTTTGGTATCGCAAGCGCATATAAATCAGCACAATTATCAAAAAATACGACGCCAAATCTTGCAAAAGAAAGCTATATAAATTATCTATCTTATGCTCCTTTGGGCAAATTTTCGCTAAGCGCATTAGATGAATTATCAAAAATAAATTGTGTTTTTTCAAAAGAAGATTATGAAATAATAGCAGAGGCAAAATTAGCAAATAATTTATACCAAAACGCTCTTGAAGATTACCAGAAAACCTCTTTTTCAAAGAATTGGTTTAAAATATCAAAATGTTATAGAGGACTAAAAGAATACGAAAAAGAAAAACAAATAATTTTAAAAGGTTTAGATTTAAAAAGCTCAGAAGTCGATGAAAAAGACATAAATATAGCTCTAGACAGATTAATATCCATAACAAAAGCAAATAAATCAGATATATTGCAAGAACTATACACAAAATTTCAAGATTCTTATGCACTCCCAACAATCGCTTATAATTTAGCTGAAACAAGCAATTCAATAAGAGCAATAAGATTATATGAATTTGTATCAGACAAATATCCAAATTCAATCTGGGCGTCTAATTCCCTTTGGGAAATATTTTGGTATAACTACAAAGAAAACAGATTTCAAAATTGCGAAAAAATAGCAAAAAAACATATTGCTACATACGCAAACACTCAAGATGCCCCCAGAATTTCATATTGGTACGGAAAAGCCTTGTTAAAAATGCACAAAAACCAACAAGCACGAGAAATATTCTTCAAAACAATTAAAACATATCCTATGAGTTATTATGCCTTTATGTCCGCAAGGCAACTAAAAATGTCTAAATCTAAAAAAATGATGGTTAAAAAACAAATCACATCTTATAACTTAGATAATTTAAATAAACTTATATTTGAAGATAAAACCCTGCTAGAGCTCGCAAATGCAAATGATTGGGAATTAATCGATAATTTTAAAATCGATAATGAATACATAAAGTCATGGATTGCCTATAAAAAAGAAAATCCCGCTCTTGCAATCAATATAGCAAAAAAAGAATTGCTAGATAAAAAAGATGAAAATATAGACACTCAAAACAAAAAAGAAAATAAAAATTACTTTTCCAATCAAATGCTAAAAATGGTTTATCCGATATTTTACGAAGAAGAAATAAACTACTATGCAAATAAGAAAAATCAAAGTGCATACCTATTTTTAAGTCTCATAAGAGAAGAGAGCCATTTTAATAAAGATGCAAAAAGCTCTGTAGGCGCAATGGGTTTAACACAGCTAATGCAAGGAACGGCAGATTATGTTGAAAAAACAAAAGTTTCAAAAGAAACTTTAGCTAATCCCAGCGAAAACATAAGAATGGGAATGGATTATTTTGAATATTTAATGAATATATTTAATAAAAATGAATACTTATCCATTCTTGCATACAATGCAGGCCCCGGAAATATCAAAAAATGGCTAAATGATTCAACTATAAAATCCGATGAAATTGATGAATTTGTGGAAAATATTCCATTCTTAGAAACAAAAAATTATATCAAAAAAATACTCTCATCATATTGGATTTATTTAAATATTTATTCACCAAAAAACAAATAAAAAGACCCGCCATAACGAGTCTTTTTATTTGTTCAACCAACTTTTTTTGTTATGCAGCTAATTTTGTAACTACTTCATTTGCCGCATTTTTTACATCTTCATTTGATGAATTTTTAAGAGGAGCTAAAATAGGTTCAATTACTGCTTTATCTTGAGGTTCAACAACATGACCCAATGCTTCAATAGCAGCTAATTTCAAGTTATCATCTTTAGAATTTTGAGCTATATTAGCCATTTCATTGTAACCAATTAAATCTTGAACGCCTAATGGAGCAATTGCTTCTTGTCCATTAGCTTTTTGAGATTCAATATATTGGTTCAATTCTTCTCTTTGTAATTTTTGAATCATTGCCAATGTATAAATTGCAATTGTTTTGTTATGATTTGCAATTTCTTGAGGTGATGATTGTTGTTCAGCAATTTTTTGTTCTTCAGCTGTTAATTTTTCGCCTTTTTGTATTTTTTCATTTACAGCTTGCTGCTCTGCAGTTGGGCCTTCTAATTTTGAAGTATCTTCGTTAATTATATCAACTAATGCTTGCATGATTGGTTCTGAAACAACTTGCAAAGCTACTTCTGGAGCTTCTTGAGCATATCCTGCAATTTCTTTAATTGCTTGACCTCTTACATTCGCATCAGTACTTTTTAAATTTTGCACTAAAGCATCAACATCCACTGTTTTAGCCGGTTGTTGAGGTTGTTCAACTGCTTGAGGTTGCTCAACTGTTTGAGGTTGTTCAGCTGCTTGAGGTTGTTCTGCAACCGGAGGTTGAATAGCAACTTGAGGTGCAATTATGCTTTGAGGCATATCTTCTTGCGCAACAGAGGTTGCTTGAGCCGGATAATAAGGAATTATTTGAGGCGAAGTTTGAGTTATACTTTGTTCTACAGCAGGAGCTGTTTGTGCCGGATAATAAGGAATTATTTGAGATGTATTATTCATTGGCATATATTGTTGATAAGCCATTGGATTTGTCATGCCTGTTGCTGAATATGTTGGCACATAAGGCATACCATATACTGATTGTCCACAATATTGAGGAACTGCGCCAGCTTGTGCATTAGGTGCTGAACCATAAGCTTGTGGATTATAAATATTTATTGCTACTGCATTTGCTCCGCCTTGTTGAGGATATTGCGCTTGCATCGGCATTTGTACGTTTGTTGGTTGAATCATTTGTTTCTCCTTTGTGTAATTCTCCACACATTCCATATAATGTTTGTAAAGTAAAATTATTGCTTGATTTTTAAATTTTTGTAATATTTCTTTATAATTTTAGCAAAAACACAAGTTATAATGAGGTTTTGCCATTCAGATTTTAATATTATTTCACATTCAAGTAATCATCACGCTGTCCTACCCCCATTGAATTTTTAACAAAATCATAACCTTCTAATAAACCTAATCCTAAAGCAGAAATATTTGCAGCCTTATTATGGTTTTTATTAAGAAAAATAGCTAATCCAGCAAGAACAAAATTAGGAATATATCTTACTGAAGTTTTAGCTGCACCCTTAATATAGCCTGCAACAGAAGCAAACCCCTCTTTAATAGACGCAAAGAAATTCTTTTGAGATAACCAATTTTTGCGTTGCGAATCTTTATATGAGATATGATCTGTTTTTTGACTGTTTACTGAAGCAGAAATGACAACATTTGCACTTGCTTTTGCTTGTTCATTTTTTGAATATATCAAAGCTGTCTTGTGTATATCATTTACACAAGATAATATACTTAATGTGCCTGTAGCTTTAGATATTAATGTCATTTTCTATTACCTTATTCTTTCGGTTTTTGATTATTTTGTACTTGTTGCTTGTTATATTTTTCTAATTCATTTTGAGTCATTGGCACATCAACCTTTGGAGCAGCGGCCATATTCAAAAGAATTTCAGAAGCTAACAATGCATCTTCACCAACTTTATCGGTATTTTTTGATTCAATGTCTTTCAAAATTGATACTGTCTCATCATTTCCAACAGCATAACCCAATTGAAGCATTGTCAATGCCAAAAACCTTACAGCAGAAGATTTATCTCTTAATGCTTTATTTAATAAAGGCATCAAAGATGGATTATCTTTTCGATTTTCATCTTCTTTAAATCTTTCCAATAATTCTTTAGCACCAATTAAACGAATTTTTGGATTTTGATTGTTCATATAATTTTCAAGTGATTTTATATAATCATCAGTTAACGGAACAACTTTTTTTGTCTTTTTTTGCGCTTCTTTTGTTTCTTCAGTTGTTGTTTGAGTATTTGTTTTATTTAATAAATTTGTTTCATTAATTAAATTTTGTTTATTTGATAAGTCATTAGCTTGATTATCTTGTTGTTGAGGTTTTATATGTTGATTTGGCATGTTCGGATTTTGAGTGCCATAATTTACATAAGGATTTTGTTGTATGGCTAAATTATTATAATTGCTTGGATACAATGGTAAACCATTATTTGTATTTGTACCATACAAAGAATAATAATTATATGGGTTTGTCATACATGCGCTGCCATTAGGCGATGTTGTAGCCTGAGGCGAAAAAATATTAATACTAACAGCACTAGGGCCTTGTTGCGGATAGCATTGAGCCTTATATGGATTAAAATAATTTTGTTGCATAATTCACCCCTTATATAAATAAAAAACATTTGAATTCAAAAAATTGCCCTAAATTTAATTTTTATTAAAGATTTTAATTTTTGAAAAATGTTTATGTTAGAATTAAAGAAAGATTTTAAGGAGTAAAAATGTCAGATTATAAAGATAAATACGAGATGGTAATAGGCTTAGAAGTCCATGCTCAACTTAAAACAAATACTAAGATTTTTGCAAGAGAAGGCTGTGAGTTCGGTCATGACCCAAATACAGAAACTTCAACAGTTACATTAGGTTTACCCGGAGTTTTGCCTGTTTTAAACAAAGAATGCGTAAATATGGCAATTTTAACAGGTCTAGCACTACATTCAAATATTCCAAATCGTTGTAAATTTGACAGAAAACAATATTTTTATCCGGATTTGCCGAAAGGTTATCAAATTTCTCAATATGATGAACCAATTTGCCAAGGCGGATGGGTACAAATTTCAAACAAAAAAATTGGTATAACAAGAGCCCATCTTGAAGAAGATGCAGGAAAATTAGTCCATGCAGGTGCAGCAGGGCTATATGGTTCTAGTTATTCATTAGTTGATTTAAACCGTGCAGGTACACCATTATTAGAAATTGTTTCAGAACCAGATATGAGAAGTTCTGAAGAAGCAAGAGAATATGTTGAAAATCTAAGAAACATTTTAAGATATATTGGAGTTTGCGACGGTAACCTAGAAGAAGGTTCAATGAGAGCAGACTGCAACATTTCTATTCGTCCAATCGGACAAAAAGAATTTGGCACTCGCGCAGAAATCAAAAATGTAAACAGTTTTCGCTCTTTAGTTCGTGCTATTGAATATGAATTTGTTCGCCAAGCAGAAATCATAGAAGAAGGCGGAGAAGTTATCCAAGAAACAAGATTATGGGATGATAACTCCGGTACAACCTCATCAATGAGAGGAAAAGAAGATGCGCATGACTATCGTTATTTTCCTGAGCCAGACTTAATGCCTTTAGAGATTTCAAGAGAATGGATTGAAGAAGTTAGAGCAAAAATGCCTGAATTACCAAATGAAAAAATCGAAAGATACCAAAAAGCAGGCTTAAGCGAATATGACGCAAATGTTTTAGTTTCGCAAATGGATATGGCTTTATATTATGACGAATTATTAAAACAAAATGTCGACGCTAAAACTGCTTCAAATTTCTTGATGGGCGAAGTTGCAGCATTTTTGAAAGAAGAAAAAATTTCAATAAACGAATCTAAATTGACAATTGAAAATTTTGCAAAATTACTCGATTTATTGAAAAAAGGAACAATTTCAAATAATATTGCAAAAAGTTTAGTTATTGATATTTTAAAAACAGGCAAAGACGCTCAAGCTCTTGTCGAAGAAAAAGGTTTATCGGTGATTTCTGATGAAAGTTCAATTTTACCGATAATTCAAAAAATTATTGCAAATAATCAAGAACAAGTTGCAGCTTATAAAGGCGGAAAAGATAAATTATTCGGTTTCTTTGTAGGTCAAGCAATGAAAGAAACAAAAGGAAGAGCTAATCCTCAACTTTTAAATAAATTATTAAAAGAAGAATTAGACAAATAATTTATTTATTGTAGAATAATAAAGTGGACAGAAAGCAAAGCGGTTGCTTCGCCATATCGTCCAAGAAATAAAGTAAATTGAAAATTAAATAACCCGAGTAAAGCGAGCTTAGCGATAGCTTAGCGAGCAAAACGAGGGCAAAGGTGTGCAAGGCGCAAGCCGGTGCGA
>CALUZF010000046.1 GCA_944325165.1 Candidatus Gastranaerophilales bacterium | reverse complement strand
AGACGTGGTGATGTTAGAAGAGCTAAATTATATTACCTAAGAGAAAGATCAGGTAAAGCTACTCGTATCAGAGAAAAGATGGAAAAAAGATAATTTTTTCGAAGTAATTTTTAAAAAATGCCTTGGATTATATACAATTCAAGGCATTTTCAATAAGAAAGGTCAAAATGTCGCATATACATTGGTATCCTGGGCACATAGCAAAAGCCCAAAAACAATTAAAAGAAAAATTAAACCTTGTTGATGTAATTATAGAAGTAATTGATGCAAGAATTCCTTATTCAAGCTGGTACAAGACAACAAATGAGTTGTGCAACAACAAACCAAGATTAATTTTAATGAATAAATCCGATGTTTCAGACATTGAACTAAATAAAAAATGGGCACAAGTAATATCTGAAAAATCATGTTGTGATGTAATTATCACAAATCTTTCAAATAAAAACGATATAAATACAATAATTTCAAAAATAACAAAGCTATCTGAACCCATCACACAAAAAAGAATTGAAAAAGGCTTGCTTCCAAGAGCCACAAGGACAATGGTAATCGGTATGCCAAATGTCGGAAAATCAAGCACAATAAACCGTCTTGTAAAAAGAGCAAAGACAAAAACAGGTGCTAAAGCAGGGGTAACAAGACAACAACAATGGGTTAGAATAAATGATAAAATAGAGCTTTTGGACACTCCTGGAATTATTCCTACAACTCAAGATGACCAATTTCAAGCGCT
Organism: Candidatus Gastranaerophilales bacterium; assembly: GCA_944325165.1. Lineage (GTDB taxonomy): Bacteria > Cyanobacteriota > Vampirovibrionia > Gastranaerophilales > Gastranaerophilaceae > RUG14156. The sequence continues at coordinate 10,265 of CALUZF010000046.1, read as the reverse complement.
AAAATTGGCGTGCGTAAATTCGATAGGCGAAAATGCCTATGATAGCGAATATGTAGCAAGTGAGCTATTGAAAATATTAATCTCAAAATATAGTGAAAAAATAAGAACATATTATAATTTTAAAGATAGCGAAGAAATGACAATCGAAACAATAGCACTAAAAAAAGGATGGATATTAAAGGGGTATTTGCCGGATACCAAAAGAACTTCTCAGCTAATTTTATCTGCATTTAGAGATGGGAGAATTGGAAAATTTACCCTTGAAACACCGGAGGAATATGACCTTATTTAATTTTGATTTAGAAGAAAAGCAAGGATTTAATTTCATAATTGGCACTGATGAAGCCGGCAGAGGTCCAGCAGCAGGAGGGGTTTGGGCAAGTGCAGTATGTTTTAAAGATAATATCAACCAAGAATTATTTAAAACATTGAACGATTCTAAAAAATTAACTCCTAAAAAAAGAGAAGCACTGTATGAACCCATTAAAGAGAACTCCTATTTTTCAATTAAAGCTATAACGGTAGAAAAAATTGAGCAAATAAACATATTAAATGCATCGTTATTAGCCATGAAATATGCTCTATTAGATGTTATAAAACAAATTAGATCAGAAAATATCTTATGTTTAATTGATGGAAATAAGCTAATAAAAGACTTTATATATCCTCAAAAATTTATAATAAAAGGCGATTCAATATCAGCTTCAATTGCAGCAGCAAGCATATTAGCCAAAGTATCAAGAGATAAATACATGGATAAAATTCATCAAGAATACCCTTGTTATGATTGGATAAAAAATAAAGGCTATTTGACAAAAACCCATATAGAAGCCATACAAAAACACGGAACAACAAAATACCATAGACTGTCTTTTTTAAAAAACATAACAAAAAGCCCCCAAAATATGGAGGCTCATAAAACAAATTTCTAATTCCAAAACTATATCAAGCTTAAAGCAATTGATGGAGCTTGGTTAGCTTGTGCTAATAATGATGTTGATACTTGTTGAAGTATTTGTTGTTGAACAAAATCAGAAGCTTCAGAGGCAATATCAGCATCAGTGATTATTGATTTTGCACTTGATAAGTTTTCATATTGTGTTTGTAAAGTAGATAAAGCTGAATCCATACGGTTACCTGCAGAACCAATTACAGATTTTCTTTGAGTAATATTGTCAATTGCATTATCAAGAGCTTTAATTGCAACATCAAAATCAGTTTCATTTGTTTCCTTTGTAGCATTATCTGCTGTGTAAGTACCGCCATTTTGTGCAATTGTTGTTAAATCAAATGCAGCTTTGCTACCTGTTAAAGCAGAGAATGTTACTTCTTCAAATAATGATTTGTCAGCCGCAATTGTGTTATCAACACCAGCATTAGAGCCTACTTGGAAAGTAGCACCTGTTGTAGCTAAGTCGCCACCGAATAATTTCAATGAAGAATATTCAGCAGAAGAATTAATACGGTCAATTTCTGCTATACGTTCTGCAACTTCATCTTGCATTGCTTGAATTTCTTCTTCAGAATAAGTGCCGTTTTTTGCTTGTAAAGTCAAATCACGAATTCTTGAAATGTTATCTTGAATAACATCTAAGTTACCTTCTGCTGTTGATAATAAAGCATTAGCATTTTGTACGTTCTTTTGAGCAATTTCATTACCATTCAATTGAACTTCCATCTTTGCTGAAATTACAGTACCTGCAGCGTCATCTTTAGCAGATAAAATCTTCAAACCAGAAGACATTCTTTGCATTGAATCAGACAACTTAGATGTTGAATTAGACAACAAATTTTGGATTTTCAACGAATCCACGTTAGTATTAATTACTACTGACATAAATGAGCTCCTTTCATAAAGCTAGTAATACATCCTTGTGTTTAAAATAGTCACAAGAGAACTATTCACCAAAAAATGAAAAATCTAACAAATAAAAGTGCTTTTATTAAGTTATGTAAATATTATTTTTGTTATTTTTTTAATCTTTACAGTAATTCTTTATGACCCAATTAAGCTCATCCTGCTTGGAATTTAAGATATTTTGATTATCGATTTTATAATTTAGCAAAGAATTTAAAATATTACCGATCTGAACACCTTGCGAAAAACCTATGTTAATTAAATCAGACCCATTTAAAAAAATATCAATATCTTTTATACTAAAAAATTTAAAAATATTTTCATCGTCTGTTTTATAGTAATAATAAGCAAGATAAGCCAAATCAAGCTTTGAAAATTCTTTTTTTAACTCCGTATTTGAAACAAATTTTTTTTTCTCTATTTCATTATTTTCAATTAAAAACAAATAAAATAATGCTTTTTGCTCTTTATTAAGATTAAAATCATTTAAAATACAATTAATTTTATTGAAATTAAAAGATAAATCGGCGCTTTGAGCTATTTTATAATATTTATTTTCTACAATGTCTCTAAAAATACCATCTTGATAATCAGAATTTAAAATTTTTCCTAAAACCTTAAAAACCCTGTCTTTGCTCATATTTTGATAATGAATATTTAAAAGATAATCATTAATTAATTTCTTGTCATTCCCACTAAAAGAAAAATTAAATCTATATTTAAAATCAAGACCTCTTAATATTCTTGTAGGATCATCAATATAACTTTTATCATGCAAAACCCTTAAAGTCTTATTTTTGATATCCTTTAAACCATCAATTAAATCAATAAAGCTATAATTTATATGATTATCAACAAGATTTAATTCACAATAAAGCGAATTAATAGTAAAATCCCTTCTTAAGACATCTTTATCTAGAGAAACGCCGATTTTATCCAAATGAGGCAAACAACCGCTATAAGGATACAATTCAGTTCTTGATGAAGCAATATCGATTTGAATACCATCAAGTTCAACTTTTGCAGTGCAAAAATCTTTATGAACCGATAATATATTTATTTCATCTTTCATGGATTGGGCAAACTCAATAGCATTGCCTAAAACTAATAAATCAATATCCGATGTTTTTAAATTTAAAATATTATCTCTAACTATTCCGCCAACAAAAAACACCCTAAGACCAATCTTATGGGCGTTTTTTAAGATAATTTTTAAAAAATTTTCAATTTTTTCACTAAAATAAAATTTCAATTTATTACCTTATTTTTTAGCTAAAACTTCAGGATAATTTTTTTCAATGAAACTTGTATTAAAATCACCAGAAATAAAATTATAATTATTCAAAATTTTCTTATGGAAACCAATTGTAGTTTTTACTCCGGTAATTACATAGTCATCTAATGCTCGAAGCATTCTTCTTCTTGCTTCATCTCTATCGCGACCCCAGCAGATTACTTTGCCTACTAATGAATCATAATAAGGAGGGATTTTATAACCCGTATAAACGTGCGAATCAACTCTTGTGCCAAATCCGCCAGGTGCAATATAACCCTCAATTGTTCCTGGGCATGGCATAAAGCATTTTTCATAATCTTCAGCATTTATACGACATTCAATAGCATGTCCTTTTAAAACTACGTCATCTTGTGTATATGAAAGCTTTTCACCTTGCGCAACTCTAATTTGTTCTTTAACTATATCGATATTTGAAACCATTTCAGTTACACAATGCTCAACCTGTACACGAGTATTCATTTCCATAAAATAAAACTTTTTATTTTTAGGATCAGATTCATCTAATAAAAATTCTAAAGTACCTGTTCCTTCATAATTAATAGCTTTTGCAGCGTTTACTGCAGCTTCACCCATTTGTTTTCTGATATCTTCAGAAATTGCAACAGAAGGTGCTTCTTCTAAAAGTTTTTGGTTTCTTCTTTGAATTGAGCAATCTCTTTCGCCTAAATGAATAACATTACCATAGCTGTCAGCTAATATTTGAACCTCAATATGTCGAGGATTTTCAATAAATTTTTCAACGTATACTTCAGGGTTTGCAAAAGCATTTTGAGCTTCAGTTCGACACAAATTAAACGCATCATCAAGCTCAGAATCTTCCCTTACTATCCTCATGCCTTTTCCACCACCGCCTGCGGTTGCTTTAATAATTATCGGATAGCCTACTTTTTTAACAAATTCACGAATAGTATCCGTATCATCAACTATACCAAGCCCAGGAGTAATAGGAACACCGGATTTTTCCATAGTAGCTCTTGCTGTAGCTTTGTCGCCCATTTTTTGCATTGCAGTAGCGCTTGGACCAATAAATTTTATATGATGTTCTTCGCAAATATCAACAAAATCAGCTCTTTCAGATAAAAATCCATATCCAGGATGTATTGCATCAGCTCCTGCCGTAAGTGCAACAGAAATGAGCGCAGGAATATAAAGATAACTTTTAGTACTTTGCGCAGGTCCAATGCAATATGCTTCATCAGCCAATGAAACATGTAAACTTTGAGCATCTGCTTGAGAATATACTGCAACAGTGGCTATTCCTAATTCACGACAAGCACGTATAATACGAATGGCAATTTCGCCTCTATTTGCGATTAAAACTTTTTTAAACATAACGATACCTAATTAATATTTCTTTTTCATCTATGTGTATAATTAATAAAAATCAACATGCACAATGACATGTTGATTTTATTCCACATACATTAAAACTTGACCATATTCAACGCTTTGACCGTCTTCAACACAAATTTCAGTAACTTTACCAGAAACTTCTGTTTCAATTTCGTTCATAAGCTTCATAGCTTCTACTATACAAACTACTTGACCTGCACTTACAACATCGCCAACTTTAACAAAAGGCTTAGCGCCCGGTGCAGGAGCCGCATAAAAAGCACCAACCATAGGAGATGTAATTGGCGTACCTTTTGATTGAACAGCAGGTTTTTCTTCTTTTTGAGCTGTATTTGTAACATTATTTTGTACACTAACAGGTGCCGGTGTTGCACATACAGCAGGAGCAGTGACAACATTTGCTTCTTTTCTTATAACAATAGCTTGCTCGCCATCTTCCAGAGTAATTTCTGTTAATTGGTTATCGGCAACTATTTTGGCAATCTTTTCAATATATTCTATTTCGTACTTCATTTGTATTTCCTTATACTCTGTCTAAGTATTCATTTGTTCTGGTGTCAATTCTTAATACATCTCCAACTTGAATAAAGAAAGGAACATTAACAACAGCACCGCCATCCAATGTAGCAGGTTTTGAACCGCCTTGAGCAGTATTGCCCTTTTCTGCAGGAGGAGTATCAATAACTTCCAATTCAACAAAATTAGGTAAATCAATACCGATAATTTTTGACTCATGCATTAATATTTGAACTGTCATATTTTCTTTTAAATATTTAATGCCGTCGCCAACTCTGTCAGCCGGAACAGGTAATTGTTCGTATGATTCTAAATCCATCATAACAAGGTCATTACCTTCTTTGTATAAATATTGCATTTCACGTCTATCAAGCATAGCTTTTCCAACTTTTTCGCCTGCTCTGAATGTTTTTTCAACAACTTGTCCTGTTTCAACATTTTTTAATTTTGTTCTAACAAAAGCTGCACCTTTGCCAGGTTTTACATGTAAAAATTCAACTACTGACCATAAATTATTGTCAATATCTAGTGTTAAGCCTGTTTTTAAATCGTTTACTGAAATCATAAATTTTTCCTGTTAATCTATATCATACTAATTTTATCATAAACTTGATTTTTTACATAAAAATTTTGGTCAGACTTTGCAAATTTCAACAATTCAATAGGTGGATTATCAATTTTAGCTAGTATTTTAGCCGTTTTTTCCCTTATTGTATAATCATTAAATTTTATAGTTTGCTTAACAATTTCTAATGCTTTAGAATTATTTTCTTCATCCAAACAAATCGATAAAACTTCTAAATACCAATAAAGTGAGAATAACTTTTTATTTTTAGCATGGTTTTTTCTAATTTTTAAAGCATCACAATAAAATCCGCCCAATTCCTCATCATTATTATTAATCTCAATCAATAAAGAATTTATTTTGTTGATTACATCTGAAATTAGTTGCTTTTGAAGAAAAATACTTTTTGAAATTAAATTACAAATTGCTCTACAAACATTAGGATTTATATCCACAATCGCTTTTAAAAATTGTTCTTTTATATAAGGACTAAAATATTTATCATCATAAATTTCTTCTAATTTAAGAGCAACAGCTTCTCTAACAGGTGTTGGATGATTTGTTAAATGATAAAAAAGAAGTCTTAATTCTTCAGATGAAGTTATACTATCTAAGCTAATTATCGAAAAAATCTTGATAAAATCTTCACATTCTTCGCATGCAAGATTTTTAAATGCTTCATTATAAGAAAAATCGAGCACTAAAACAGATAATTCATCTAAATTATAAGAAGTTTTTTTATCATTAACCATATTCACTATTAAAGCATAACAAAAAAGACGAGCAAAAAACAAAAATAAAATTTTATAATTAAATTTGATTTATAAAAAAATAACATTAAAAACTTTTTAGCGAGGTTAAAATGGATATAATCAAAAAATTATTTTGTTTCAATGATGATGAAGAATCAGCAATAGGATTATGCAAATTCAATGATAACTTTTTTAAAGCACAAAATAACAAAAGAGCATTTGAAAAAAGAATATCAAAAGATACTTCATTATCTGAAATTCTAAAAAGACCTATATAAAATTAATCAAAATAAGCAATTATGGAATTATAGTTATGAACAAATAGAGAAACTGCAATTCCTAAAAGCATCCCGCAAAAAACTTCCAATGGAGTATGCCCTAAAAGCTCTTTTAAAACAGCATAGGGCTTAACTTCTTGGTTTTTTTGCACAAATTCATCAACTAATCTGTTAAGAGTTGCTGCTGTCTTGCCGGCTGCACGTCTAAGTCCTGCAGCATCTTGCATAATTACAAGCGAAAAACCAATAGATACTGCAAATAACATAGAGTCAATGCCTTCAATTAAAGCGACAGAAGTAGATAGACCAATAACTCCTGCTGTATGAGAAGAAGGCATACCGCCTGTTGTAGTAAAAATTTTAAAATTAATTTTTTTATGAGTACAAATATATATAACAACTTTTATAAATTGTGCTATAAATGTTCCTGCAAGACCAGAAAATATTGCCTCAAACCCCGTATTATAAAATTGAAAACCGCCCACTATCTATTTATCCTTTTATTTAACATTCCATATATTTCATCAAAAACGTCGGATTTAATATTTAACTCAATAAGTATATCATGATTTTCTTTTATTAAGCTATTAAAAATATTTTTCGCTTCATCAATTCCATAAGCACTAACATAAGTCATTTTATTAACATTAGCGTCTTTTCCTGCAGTTTTACCTAATTCATCAGTAGTTAATGTGCAATCTATAATATCATCATAAACTTGAAATAATACCCCAAAATTATCTGCATATTTTTCGATTTTACTTAACGTATCAAAATCAACTTGAGCTAATTTAACAGCAGATACCATAGAACATTTAAACAAAGCTCCTGTTTTATATTTATGGATATATTTTAAATTTTCTATATCTATATTTTTATTCTCTGCTTCAATATCGGCTACTTGTCCTGCAACAATTCCTTGAGCGCCCGCTGTTTTTAAATATTCATCCAAAATATCCAAAACAACATCAGAAGAACAATTTTTCAATTTATCGATGATTAATTTAGCACCAAAAGAAATCAAAGCATCTCCGGCTAATACTGCCACTGCTTCACCAAAAACTTTATGATTTGTAGGCTTTCCACGCCTTAAGTCATCATTATCCATACAAGGTAAATCATCATGAATTAAACTGTAAGCATGCATAATTTCCATAGAACATGCTAAAGGCATGGCTTTTTTTATATCTACTCCAAAATTTTTCGCCATTTCAAGACACATTATCGCTCTTAGTCTTTTGCCATCCAATAGCGTAGTATATGCCATAGATTCCCAAATGACGGATGAATAAGAAGAATTTTTCTTATATTCTTCAAAATAATTTTCTAAATTTTGTTGAATTATTTCTTTATATTCTAAAATATTCATTATTCATAATCCTTAATTTGTTGTTTTGTTATATTTCTGGATAATTCACGTTTTCTTTTTGAAATTTTTGTTTGCATTTTATTGCCGGTATTTTTATTTAAAGCTTCATTTTTAATACTTCTTTTTGAAATCAAATTTTTATATTCTAATGATTCATTTAAAAATAACAGATAACTTTCATATCTTTTCTTGTCGATTTTATCTAAATTATTTATAACATTACAAGAAAAATCATTCATATTATTATGCATACAATCACAATACTTGCAACCATGAGCAAAAACTTTAATATCATCAAATAACTCAAGCAATTTATCCGGAAGCAAAAAATCAAATTTTAAACATGAAAACCCAGGGGTATCAGCTATTTTAAAACCATTACAATCAATTATTTCACAGTGTCTTGTTGTGTGGCACCCTCTTTGTGTTTTTTTTGATATTTCTCCTGTTTTAATATTTAAATCTGAATTTAGCGCATTTAAAAGAGTGGATTTTCCAACTCCGCTCATACCGCAAAAAACAACCGTCTTACCTTGTATATAATTATAAAGCTCATCTAAATCCAATTTATCTTTAGCACTTATGAAAAATAATTTATAGCCCAATTTTTCATATATAGAAATTATTTGTTTTTTTCTTTCATCTAAATTATCAATTAAATCTTCTTTATTAAAGCATATAGCAGTATCGATATTATTATATTTTAAATAAATCAAGTAACGATTTAATTGAATTAAATCAAGCTCAGGCTCCTTTAAAGCGCAAATTACCAATGCGCAATCAATATTAGATATTTTCGGACGATTTAGAGAATTTTTCCTATTTAAAAGCGAAACAATAAAATTATTATCCTCGCTTAATTCAACAAAATCTCCAACTTTTATGTCAATTTTTTGTTTTTTTAAAACATCGCGCAACTTGCAAGTAAAACTAATATGTTCAAAGTTCTTAACATAATAAAAATCCGAATGTATTTTATATACTTGCGCTTGCATAGTTTTATAATAGATAAAAAATTAAGCTTTAGCAACGAGTTGTGTAGATTTTTTATTTTGTAATATAATTAAATTAAATTACTTGGTGAGGATATTATTTATGACACTAACCGATTGGTTTAATAAGAGGAAAATGCAACAAATAGCTGCAAGAGATACAGACATCCATATTGATGATTCAATTGGTAAATTATGGACTCTTTGCTATAACTGCTCAGCTCAATTACCAAAAAAAGATTTAGAAAATAATAAAATGGTATGTCCAAATTGCGATTATCACTTTAGAATCGGCGCAAGAGACAGAATCAAATTAATAGCAGATGAAAATACATTCAGCGAAATGTATGCAAACATAAAACCATGCGACCCGCTAAATTTTGTAGATACACAAAGTTATAAAACACGCCAAGAACAAGCACACGAAAAATCTGGACTTGACGAAGCAGTAGTAGTCGGAACTTGTGAAATAGATGGACAAAAAACAGCAATAGCAGTAATGGACTTTGATTATATGGGCGGTTCAATGGGTTCTGTTGTAGGAGAAAAAATAACAAGAATTTTAGAACATGCTCTTGAAAACAAACTGCCGTCTATTGTTTTCACTTCATCTGGCGGCGCTAGAATGCAAGAAAGTGCACTAAGCTTAATGCAAATGGCGAAAACAAGTTGTGCTGTTGCAAAATTAAATGAAGCAAAATTATTATATATAACTGTATTATGCGAACCGACATTTGGCGGAGTTACAGCCTCATTTGGTACAATAGGTGATATAATTATTGCTGAAAAGGGCGCTCGTATTGGCTTTGCAGGAAGACGAGTAATAGAACAAACAATAAGACAAAAACTGCCTGCTGACTTCCAAACAGCAGAATATTTACTAAAATGCGGACAAATTGACTTTATCGTTGAGAGAAAAGACATGAAAGAAAAACTTTCAAAACTAATCTCACTCCATGCCAGAAAATAAGGAAATCAAAATGAGCAATCAAGATAAAAAAATACAAATATTAGATTTTGAAAAACCTATATATGCAATGCAAGATAAAATTGATGAGCTTAAAAGAACAAGTTCCGACACACAAATAAACTACGATAACGGGATTAAAACATTGGAAGAACAAACTGAAATGTATAAAAAAGAATTATATGAAAAACTAGAGCCATATCAAAAACTGCAAATTGCAAGACATCCGCAAAGACCAAACTTTATGGATTATGTTCATTATATGTGTGACGATTTTATTGAATTACACGGCGATAGACACGGCTATGATGATAAAGC
>CALUZF010000045.1 GCA_944325165.1 Candidatus Gastranaerophilales bacterium | reverse complement strand
CTATAATACCAGCTACAATTTGCTGTGCTTTGGTTTTAGCTTCAAGTGTTGGTGATAAACTCATTGTCTTTTCAATGGGTTTTTCACCTATTGTATTTTGTATAAATTCAACCGCCTTTAAATCGCCTGAAAGAGCCTTTTTAACAACTTGAACCATAATAGCTTCTTTTGTGCTTTTTAACATTCCTGATTGTTTTAAATCCTGTGATAATAAGATTTCTAATATCTCACGCATTTTGCGTTTTTCTAATCTGACCATTCCTGATTTTTTCCCGCCTTGTTTTGCAATCAACCTCTGTTCATTCACTGTTAATTTATTAAAAGGTTTTAAATTTTCAACTTTAGGTTGTTTATTTGACATTCTTATAACTCCTTTAATTTATCCATAACTTTTTCAATAACCGAATCATCAATTATTTCATTTACTGTTTGCTCCACTTTTTCTGTAGGATTTTCACCAATACTTGCTCTAATTGTTTCAAAGGCTCTAACATTACCTTTGAGTGCTTGCATAATTAAAGAAAGGCAAATTTTTTCTCTCATACTTTTGCCATTTTTATCAATAGTATCAAGCAAGTAAAGCAGCTCATCTCTAAGCTGCTTATTTTTCCGTCTTATTTCCCCAGACTTTATACCGCCAATTCTTCCATTTTTTCGAGCTTCACTCGAGCTTTTAGGCGATAAGTTTTTTAGACTTTTTTTATTCATTTATTCAACCCTCTTTACTAATTTTATGTTCATTGGTTTTATGATTTTTGTTGCAAAATTATCAAAATTCCAAATATGATAAGCATTTGTTATTGCTATTAATAAAATTAGAACCGCACTTAGTATTTGTAAAAACTTAATCTCGCTTTTTTGAAATCTAATTTCATCACTCAATATATCTATTGCCATACTCTTGTAATCTATAATTTTTTCTTGTTGTTTAACTGCTTTGTTTTTCATAAAGTTTCCTCCTATATTCTATTTCTATGATATTTGTTACCTATTTTAAAAAAACGCTTAAATTTACCGCCTTTTTTCAATCTTTGAGCGAGCTTTTTCTAGTTGCTCTCGTTTCTTTTTGCTTATGGGTGGTTTATCAGGATTTATATATCCATATTTTTTGCAACACTCCATACAATATTTCCATTGTGGAGGTCTGCTTTTTGCATTAGTTTTATCAAGGTCAATCCAAGAATTATTACAATTAGGGTTTTTACAAAAGTGAACAACGTAATTCATATTTAACCCCCTAACCATTTAAAATAAGCAATTATTAAAACCAAGAAAACAATTAAAGCAAATATGATTAATCGAAATCTTTTGATTTTATCTTGTTGATAGCATATAAAATCTTTATGTAGATTAAGTAAGTTTAAAAGTAAACTTAAGTTTTTATTTGTTTCTCTCTTTGTATTTTTCATTTTTAGTACCTTTTATTAGTAATTAGTAATAAATTGCATAAGATGGTAAAACTGTTTTTATACCTATTTTTGAAGTTATTGTTTTTATTTTGTAAACTTTCTATATTGGCTTATTAGAAATACCGATATATGCTTATTTTCAAGCAGAATTTGCAAATAAACCATTTTTAGATTTTCCATAAAATTCCGAAAAGCATTGATTATGCTGGATTTTAAGCCATTTTATAAAATCTTCTAAATAATAGTAGAAATTAAGAATTTCGTAAATTTTTGATTTTTTGGCATACTTTTGTATTTTGTCAATTATTTTAGGTGTAGGAAATCCACAAGTCTTGTATTTTAATATTTCACATATCACATTGTCGGAATTTGCGACTGTTTGATTTCTTTTTTTCTTTTTAGAAAATAAATGATTTTGTACATCTTTTGCAAAATTTTCGCCATTTTTTAAATCATTATCTACCAGCTTATGAAAATCAGGTGTCAACGGAACTAAGTTTAAAATACTGTTGCATAAGGTGTTTTTATTGATATGGTGCACTTCAAGACCTATGCAATCAAAATACAAACAAGCTACAAGGCGGTGTAAACAAAAATACTTGTTGCATTTTAAACCATTTTCTACAGTAAAACAAATACCTCTTTTTGCTAGTTTTTTTCTGATTTTTAAAGAAATTTTCTGCGAAAAATCTTTTTTAGATACAACGATATAGCCGTCTTTATTTTTCAGCGTTTTAAGTTCTTTAATAATTGGGTTTTTAGTATTTTCAATAATCAAAAAATATTTATGCTTTGTATCCAATTCATAAATAAAAAAATATAAATTTTCGACGAAATTTTCAGCTAAAACAACATATTCATTTTTATCTTTTAAATATGCGTTAACAACTCTTTCATAAGAGAACTGTCTGTAGAATCGCTCAAGAGATTTATAAAACATTAAACCTCCTTGATTTTTACCATTTCAGCACCGTTTAAAATCCAATTTTCAACTGCTGATTTAATAAAAACAGGCTTTCTGCCTAATTTTCGGTAAATTCTTGGCGGGAGTTGTTTTTTGCACAACCAAACGTAAATGGTACCAACTCTAACTCCTAAAAAACTTGCAAGTTGTTCACAGCTTAATAATTCTAAATTTTCGTTCATTTTGTTTATTTCTCCTTATCTGGTTTATATCCTCATTATTGCAGAGAATTAAAACACTAAATGATTGCAAAACTTTGCAAACAAAAAAGCCTGTAAAATCAATGCTTTACAGACTTAATTTGCAAAAAAATGCAAAATTTTATTTTTGATTTATGCAATCTTTAAATACAATATAATCTTCTAACCAAAAACCGCCTTTTCTTACTTTCTTTATGAGTTTAGCACCAATTAAAAGTTTTGCTTCTTTATTTATCTTGCTAACATTTGCACTAATAGTTTGATACTTAATACCATTAAGAGGTCTATCCTTGCAAATGTCATACAGGAAAGCTTTTAAACTGTATGAATTTTTTAAAAAAAGGTTACTTTCTAATAAGAACTCTTTATTTTTTGTATAATGCAAGTATTTTTTTTCTATATTATTCTTTCGTTTTTTATCCAAAAAATCTTCTATATCTTCTATAATTTCATTAAACTGCCAATTATTATATTTGTCTGGATTAGCACCTTTATAAGCCATTCTAAAAAGCGTAAATGCAAATTTATCTGGTATTGGTTTTTGCAAAATTAATTCTCTATTAAAATTGCACTCAGCAAAAATTTGAAGTGAAAAATAAGCTCCCAATTTTTCTGCATAGAAAGTTTTAAAATATTTTTGCTCACTGATTTTCTTATACTTAGAAATTTCATCTGAATTCATATACTTATTTTTAAACGCTATATTCCATAAATTCTTTTTTTCTCTAAATTTTTTAATTAACTCAATTTTTGAATTCCACAGTTCTGGAAAATGTTTGTTTATATACAAATACAAATTTTCTTCTATTCTAAAGACATTATAATCAAATCCTCTTTTCATTTCTGTTTCATATACCGTTTTAAATTCTGATAACTTATTAAGATGTTTAGAATTGATTTTTTCTTTAAAACTTTTGTCTTGCATTTTTATTCCTTTATTGTTATACTCAAAATAGTTTAATATATACTTATTTTAAATCAAAATAAACTAAAACACAATAAGAAAGATATAAAATGATAAAGAATAATTTAAAATTAATACTTGCAGATAGAGATATTTCAATAAACAAATTAGCGGAAATGACGGGTTTAAGATATGCGACACTTCACGCTTTCGTCAAACAAAGGGTTGCAAGCATTAATTGTGAAGTTTTAGATAAAGTATGTGAAAAATTAGAAATCCAACCATCTGATTTTATAATTCACGTACCAAATACAAGTAAGGAATTGAAAAAATGAGTATTTATCAAGACAAAAAATCTGGAAAATGGTATTTTGAAGCTATGATAAGGGGAAAACGCTATCATAGAGCTATTTCAGAAGCAGTAACTAAAAAGGACGCAGAAATTTATTTTAATGCGTTTAAAACAGATTTATTAAGAGGAAAACTAGACCTAGTTGAAAATATAGGCTGCAAACTTTTTAAAGAACTTGTAAAGGTGTATGTCGAATATTCTAAAACAAATCACCGTTCTTATAAAACAAATGTTGCAAAAGCCTATAAATTTGAAAAATTATGGGGTAACAGACAATTAAAAGACATATCCCCTATGGATATAGAAAAGTATAAAATAGCAAGAAAAAACGAAGTAAAATCAAAAGCTAAAATTATTGACGGAGTTAAAATCCCCGAAAAAAATATTTCAGCAACAACTATCAATAGAGATATTGAAGTTTTGAGGAAAATGTTTAATATAGCTATTGATAATGGCTGGCTAACTAAAAACCCTTGCAAAAGTGTTAAAAAGTTAAGACAAGAAAACAAGCTAGAAAGATATTTAACACCCGAAGAAGAATTTAGATTATTGAATAATTGCACAGGAAGATTAAGTCATTTAAAAGCTATAATTCAATTTGCACTTAATACAGGAATGAGAAAAGAAGAAATATTAAGTTTGACTTGGAAATGTGTAAATTTTGAAAATAAAAAGATTACATTACTTGATACAAAAAACGGTAAAAAAAGATTTATTCCTATAAATTCTGTTGTTATGAGCATACTAAAAGAAGCACATAAAAATAAAGTTTGTGAATATGTATTTGTGAATCATACAACAGAAACAAGATATTCAGACCTAAAAAGGTCTTTTAATGCCTTGTGTTTAAAGGCAAATGTTGAAAATTTTAGATTCCACGATTTAAGACATACATCAGCTACAAGAATGGTAGGTGCTGGAGTTCCTATAACAATGGTAAAAGATATATTAGGACATTCCGATATTCATACAACAATGAGATATGCTCACGCAATTACAGAACAATCTCTTGAAGCAATAGAAACATTATCAAACTATGCAGAAAGAAATAGAAAAGTAATTGAGTTAAAAGCAAATTAATTTATTTTATTTTATTTTTATTATTCTTAAATAACAACCAATTACACAAATATTACACAAAAGCATTAAAAAAGGGTTCTAGCTAAATTGCTAAAACCCTTTATTTTAAATGGTTGCGGGAGCTGGATTTGAACCAACGACCTTCGGGTTATGAGCCCGACGAGCTACCAGACTGCTCCATCCCGCGATATTAAATTTTCAAAATTCCTCTGACAATTTAATTATGCTCGCTAAATTTAAAAAATCAAGTACCAAACTAGCAACTAAAAAAATTTAGATGTTTTTAACATGACAACGAGGAAAATATGAAAATAACAAACATTACAACAAATAAAATACAAAATAACACAATATCAAACACCAATTTTCAAAAAAATTACCAAAACAACACACAAGATAAAATAAATTATACAAAAGCGCCCAACAATCCAAAATATTATCAAATATCAAACAATATAAGCTTTTGCTCAAGTTCATATTTTATTGCTAAACCTACAAAAACAGGCATAACGATACAAATTCCAATGGATAGCAAAGATAAAATAACTCTTAATTTTTCATTAGACGAAGCAAAAATTTTTTTAAACGACAACGGAACTATTGATAATAAAATAGTAGAAAGATATATAGAAATATTTAAAGAATTTTATGCTGCAAGAAAAGAAATATATGAACAGCAAAAAGAAATGCTAGAAAGAACAATTAAAGAAAGCAATAGAAATAAAATAATCTCCCTAAATACAAAAGAAGACTTGGATAACGCACATAAAATAGCCTCAAATGACGAAGAAAGATACATGGAATGTTATCTATCCAACATAAATGATGATTGTGAAAGAAAAAAAGCAGCTGAAACATTTTTAAGCAGTCTTGAAGAAAAAATGGCAAAATCAACCCACACAATAGCCAAAGAAGCATTATATTTAATAACAATTTCAAAGCTATCAGACGACAAAGATGATAAAGCCAATGAAAAAAAAGCACAAATAGCGTCAGCTATAGCAGGCTATGAAGAAATTAATTTTGGAAAATATTTTGATGATTTAATCCAAAATTCCACAGATGAAAACGGAAATTTTGATTTAGATTTATGCTACAAGATATCAAAATTACTACTATTATCCTATTATAGCCCAGAAGCTGAATATGAAATTGAAAATCTTTCTTCAATAGTTAATTTTTTAAAAGAAAAAGACCCCAAAAACTATGAAGAATCATACAATGCAATATTATATCTATCTGAACAAGGGATAATAAATCTCTCATACGGAAATGACAACTTGAGCACATTTTTAAATTGCTACAATCCTAAAACAAATAGTTTTGACAATAAAGCACCAAGAATTCTTCTAGAGTTTTTTGATAAAGGAAGTCAGTGGATTTACAAAAATATAGATGATCTAAACGAAGATAATATAGATTATTACGCACAAGAGCTCCAAGTTATGGCTAACGAATATTTCTCGCTTATCAGAAATCAAAAAACAGGTGAAATAATAAAAGATTATCTTAGCGTAGATGAATTTTTTGAAGCTTACGCATAAACAAACTATGCAAAATAAAAAGTTTATAATAAAATTTTTATAGAGGTTTTATGAAAACTATTTTAATAGCAGGAGGTGCAGGGTTTTTAGGAACAAACCTTTGCAAAAGGCTTATTCAAGACAATATCATAATTTGTCTTGATAATTTGCTGACAGGAAATATGACAAATATAATGCCATATTTAGATAATCCCAATTTTAAATTCATAAAACATGATATAACTAACCCTATTGATATAGAAATTGATGAAATATACAATCTAGCATGTCCTGCATCACCGATACACTACCAAAAAGACCCTATTCACACTCTTAAAAGCTCTATTTTTGGAATATATAACTTAGCTGAGCTTGCAAAAAAATATAATGCAAAAATCTTACAAGCCTCGACTAGTGAAATATACGGCAATCCGCTTGAACATCCTCAAAAAGAAAGCTATTTTGGAAACGTCAATATAAATGGCCCAAGAAGCTGTTATGATGAGGGAAAAAGGTGTGCAGAAAGCATATTATATGAATACAATAAACAATACAACCTTCAAATAAGAATAGCAAGAATATTTAACACCTATGGCGAAAATATGCAAAAAGACGATGGCAGAGTTATTTCAAACTTCATAATCCAATCTTTAAAAAATGAAGATATAACAATATATGGAGATGGCACACAAACACGTTCTTATTGCTATGTGGATGATTTAATTCAAGGATTAATCAAATTAATGAATTCAAATATCATAACACCTACTAATCTTGGAAATCCGATTGAATATACAATATTAAAAACAGCAAAAATCATAATTTCAAAAACAAATTCAAAATCAAAAATAATTTACAAGGATTTGCCAAAAGATGACCCCATAAAAAGAAAACCTGATATATCAAAAGCAAAAAAAGAACTTGCTTGGGAACCAAAAATAAGCTTAAATGAAGGCTTAGATAAAACTATTGCATATTTTAAGGGGATTATTTAATGAACATTTGCGTGTTTGGAATTGGATATGTCGGCTTAAGTGCTTCAATATGCCTTGCAAAACTTGGTCATAATATAATCTGTATTGATAAAGATTTTAAAAAAATAAATAACCTAAAAAACGGCGTAATTCCTATATTTGAGCCAAAAATAAAAGAATTAATTAAAGAAAACAAAGATAAGCTTACTTTTGAAACATCGCTTGATAAAAACCTGCAAAATATCGATATTTATATTATTGCAGTAGGAACTCCTACAAAAGACAACGGGGAAGTCGATGTAAAATCAATCTATGAAGTCATAGATACGATAATAAATAACGCAACAAAAAATTCAATTATAATCAATAAATCTACCGTACCAATCGGATTTAATAACAAATTACAAGATTATATAAACACTAAAACTAGTTTAAAATTAGATGTCATCTCAAATCCAGAATTTTTAAGACAAGGCAGTGCAATAGATGATTTTCTAAATCCAGAGCGAATTATATTAGGCTATAATTCTGATTTTGCCCTAAAAAAAGTTCTTGAAATGTATAAACCAATGCAATTAAAAGAAGAACAAATAATTACAACAGACCTAAATTCATCTGAAATGATTAAATATGCATCAAATTCATTTTTGGCTCTAAAAATTTCCTTTATAAATGAAATATCTAAACTTTGCGAAAAAACAAACGCCAATATAGAACAAGTTAAAAAAGGACTAATGAGCGATTCAAGAATTGGAAAAAAATTTCTAAATTGCGGTATAGGCTATGGCGGAAGTTGTTTTCCAAAAGACACAAAAGCTCTTGTAAATATAGCAAAAAACCATAATATTGAGCTAAAAACAATTAAATCTGCAATTGAAGCAAATGAAGCTCAAATCGATTATTTTCTTCAAAAAATTCTTTCATTTTATAAGGAAAATATAAGCAATAAAACATTTGCGCTTTTAGGACTTGCTTTTAAACCAAACACAAATGATTTAAGAGAAGCTCCAAGTATCAAATTAATCAATAAGTTGGCTACTTTAGGCGCAAATATAATAGCTTATGACCCAAAAGCAAGATATGATAAAGTAAAACAGCTAAATAATATTGCTCAAATTTTTGATAATGCAGATTGCCTAATTATAGCAACAGAATGGGATGAATTTAAAGATATTGACATTAAATTATTTAAAAAACTCAAAGATAAAGTTATTTTTGATGGCAGGAATATATTTAAAAATAGAAATTTAGAAGAATACGGACTAAAATATTTTTGTGTAGGTAAAAATGAATAAAAATATAAAAACAATTTGCGTATTTGCAAGCGCATCAGATAACACAGATGAAATATATCATAAAGCTGCTTATGAATTAGGAAGTGAAATTGCAAAAAATCACTATGATATTATATATGGCGCCTCAAACTTAGGACTTATGGGCGAAGTTACAACAAGTGCAAGAATTAGAGGAAGCGAAGTAACAGGTGTAATGCCTGAAAAACTTTACAATTTAGGTATACACCCAGGAGAATGTACAAAGTTTATCTTAACAAAAGGAATGAGAGAAAGAAAAGCCAAAATGGATGAATTATCGCAAGCTTTAATTGCTCTAGCCGGTGGTTTTGGAACTTTGGAAGAATTAAGTGAAATGATTGTGCAAAAACAATTAGGATATAACAATAAACCTATAGTTTTGCTAAATACGAATGGCTACTATAACAATTTAATAAAGTTTTTCAATGATGTTATAGAGCAAAATTTTGCACCGAAAATTACAAAAAATATATATTATGTTGCAAAAACGCCAAAAGAAGCGCTAGAATATATAAATAATTATAGCTCAAATGATAACGATTATCTGAAGGCAAAAATTGGCGAAAAAATCAATCATTAGTATAATTACAAAAACTGCAATTTATTGCATACTATAAATGTAAAGGATGACTTAGGGAAATATGCTGGATAGAATTTTAGCAAATAATACAGACACAATAAATCAAAGTCAAAGCTTGGATAGAATTAAGGGGCTTGGCGTTTCTAATCCTTTTAATGAAGATAATAACGGTTTTTTCATAGACGAATCACGCATTTCAAATGCCGCTCTTGAAAAATACCAAAAAGAATTAGATATCAAAACTTTTAGCGATATCTTGTATCAAACAGATGAAAAAGCTTCTAACGAGCTTGTTTTGCAACAAGCATTTGAAGGTATTTTATCAATAGATGATACAGATTTTCTATCTGAACTTTTAGACAATGAAGACTTATTAAATGATATTAAAGAATAAAATATTTGAAAAAATTAAAAAGCTTTATCATTTAAAAGTCTTAAAAAGAAAATACTTCCGCATTGGCAAGTGTGCTAAATGCGGATGTTGTTGTGAAAATATTTACGTTCGACACAAAGGCAAAGTAATTCAAACACAAGAAGAATTTGAACAAATCAAAAAAACTGACAATTATAGTTTTTATAAGCACATCACAGTAATAAACAAAGATGACTTTGGACTTGTTTTTTCATGTGATAAATTTGACAAAGAAAAAAGACTCTGCAAAGACCATAAACACCGCCCCTCGATTTGCAAAAACTATCCAAGCGAAGAAATTTTCTCTTTTGGCGCACAATTACAAGATAAATGCGGTTTTAGCTTTACTCCGATAATATCATTTGAAGAAGTAATGAAAAAAATTTCTAAAAAAAATAAAAATTAATAAGTATACAACCTATCATTAAATTTTAGCGCTTGAAGCGACAATTCAACATTATGAACTCTAACATATTCAATATCATTTTGAATTAGCCAGCTTGTTGCAAAAGCACTTTGAATATCAGTATCTTTGGGCTCTTTTGTATTAATTACATCTTGCAAAAAACGCTTTCTTGAAACTCCTGCTAATACAGCAAAACCAAGTGATTTAAATTCATTTATTCTCTTTAACAGTGCAAAATTTTGCTCAATTGTTTTTGCAAAACCAAAGCCAACATCAATTATTATATTTTCTCGTTTTAAGCCTAAATCCATAGCATAGTGGGTCTTTTCGTGTAATTCCCTAAAAACATCATCAACTACGTTATTATAGCCTGTTAAATCATCCATAGTATATGAATCACCACGAGAATGCATAATAACTAGCTTTTTATCAGCATTCTTACAGATATTTACAAATTCGGGATTAGCCAAAAAACTAACGTCATTAATAATATCAGCCCCCGCATCAATTGCTGCCTTAGCGCAACCTAATGTCATAGTATCGACGCTAATTTCAATATGTGGAAACGCTGTTTTTAGTGCTGTTACAATAGGCACTACTTTTTCAATCTCGTAAACAACGCTTACTAAATCAGTTTTAGGTTTAGTTGATTGAGCGCCAATATCAATAACATGAGCTCCTTGCTCAATCATATCCATAGCATGATTAATTGCTTTATCGATTTCAATATATTCACCGCCATCAGAAAAAGAATTTGGAGTTAAATTTAAAATCCCCATTATCTTTGTTCTGGGTGTATCTTTTTGATTAAATTCAATTTGCTCAAAAATAATTTCAGATAATTTAGACAATGAAAAAGGTTGGTCTTTTAATTTTTTTGCAACATTTGTTAATTGAGCAATAGTTCCGGATAAAACACAATCAGAAAAACTAACAGAACAATCTATAACACCACGATTTACAGCACAATCACAATCACAAGATAGGGCAGTTTGCTTTATGATTGATGCTTGAGATGGCGTTACATCAAATATCTTAATAGATAAAAACAAATGTTTTTTAACTGCGTGATTAACATAGCTTTCATCAAAACCAACTGATGAAATTTCTTGATTTATAAACTTTTTTAAAACTGTTTTTGATAAAAATTGCATTTTTTTGTTTAACAA
>CALUZF010000044.1 GCA_944325165.1 Candidatus Gastranaerophilales bacterium | reverse complement strand
GGAATTTCAAATTCTTTTACCATCATGCCTTTTCCAAAATATCCTAAATCACCGCCACGAGAGCCTGAAGGGCATTGAGAATATTTTGCTGCGGCATCTTCAAATTTGATTTCTCCTGAAGTGATTTTTGCTTTTAAATCTTTTGCTTCTTGTTCTGTGCTAACTAAAATATGTGCTGCTCTAACTTGTGTAAAATCGTTGTCCATTTTTGCTCCTATCTTTGTATTTCCAATAAATATAATTCCTAAAATAAGTATAAAAAATAATAAAAATTTCTTCATTTTTTTCTCCTCTAACGGTTAAATTTTATCATAAAACATGTTATAATGTAATTAGCTTGATGCGGGTATAATTTTGTCCCTACATTTTACTTAACAGGGAGAGATTTGCTCGGCAAAAGCTGGTGTGATGAAGTATACCGACCTCTCGATTGAAGTTTAACGGAAACGGATGCACCCCGGCGCTCACCCACCTGCTGACTAGGCAGGCAACAAAATCCCCGCATTAAGCTTTTATTATTTTAAATAGCCAAGTTGGCGAATTTTAATAATTCAAATTAATTTTATTATTTGAATTATGAAAAAATATTTGCATTTTATTATTTTGTTTGTATTTTTAATTTTTGGGTTCTTTGCTCATAAATTATTTACATTTACCTATATTACAGCTGAATTTGATGATTTAAGACCAATGAAGAAATTTCTTCCTGTTTATTATAAGGGTTTAATTGTAGGCAGAGCAAAAGAAGCTCGCCATAGCGATAATTATCATCATACTTTGGTTAGGATGGTTTTATATCCTAAAAATTTGCTTTTGCCTTCAAATACTACAGTTGAGCTAAGAAAAGAAAAGAAAAATAATAAATATAGTGATTTTCTTGAATTGATATATCCAAAAGAACCTACTCTTGTAATGCTTTCCAACCATTCAACTATAAAAGGAGTTGCTACTGTTGATGTTGAAACATTTATGGCAAATAGACACCCCGATGATTTAGAAGAAATGAAAGAAAATCTCGTCTCAAGTACGGAAAATTTGAGTTATGCATTGCAATCTTTGGGAGAAATTTTCGATAACGTTAATGAAATTTTAAGAGAAAATGAGAAAAATATTAATAAATCTACAAAAAATATCGAAAAAATGACAGTTAAAATTGATAGGGCAATTGACGAGGAAAAAATTGAGCAAACACTTGCAAGTATTGAGCAGACCACCCAAAATATATCAAAAACGACTGATAATATTAACCAAAGTTATCCTAAAATTGATAACAGTTTACAATCACTTCAAGATACGATGTGCAACATTAATGCAATTTCTTGCGGTGTCAGAAGAACATTGAGCGAGAGAATGGGTCTAGCAAAATTATTCTTCGGACGTCCCGTTAAATAATTAGCCGTTAACGGTTTTTGTGTATAATCTTATTTTAAATTTTGCTATTAATATTGTCTTATCTTTGTCATAAGGCTCAATATAAACTTCATAGATATTAGTTAAGTAGTTTTCTTTGGTAATGCTTTTAAAGAAATTTTGTAATTGTGCATAATTTGAAACTGTTGTAAATGAAAGCTCGCAAGCATTATACCCCGGCGCATTTGTTTGAAGCACCTTATCATTCTGAGGGGTATAGTTGTAATCGATAGAGCGAATTCTTACTCCATTATTTGTAATATTTGCCAAAATATTTTCAAACATTATGCCAAATGAAGCTTCTGAGCTGAATTGCTGACCTAAAACTTCATATATAACTTTTCCGCTTTTTGTTTCTTTCTTTTCTTCGACTGCATTTTCTTGTTTAGCTTTTGCAGCTTCTAATTGTTTTAATTTAGTTTCTTTTGTAGTTTTTTCAACTTTTTTATCTTCTAAAAGTGTGCGATTGTCTAACATAACCGTAACTTTTTGATATGAAAACCACAATCCTGAAGCTAAAATAATTATCGGGAGCAGTATATAAATTAAATTGTCTTGTAAAAAAGTGTTGTTTTTATTCATTTTATATTCCTATCGAGCAGGTTTCATTTGTTGAGAAGGTTGTTCAACTTGTTCTTCTAAAGGTGCTGAAGGTGGTTTTGCCAAAATATCAGATTCGTTGTAAGTAGATTTACCGTTTTCTTGTGCTTTTGGTTGAACCATAAATTCCGTATTGGAAATTACAAAACTGTATAATCTGTCAACATCTTTATCAATAGCTAAATCGCTTATAAATTTGGACATTTCTTCGTCTTGTTCCCCTATTGGGTCAGTTATAACCTTTAATTCGGTTAATTTTATATCAGATTGAGGTGAAACTATTCTTAGATTTTTATAGTATTCATAAATATCAACTATGCTTTCTGCTATTCCTCGAATTGCAAGCTGAGTGCCTGATTTATTATAGTATTTTGTTAACCAAACATTTTTTGGAATGTCGCTTGAAATAGAATCGTAGAAATTAATTGCAGTTACGTTATCTGCCGCAACTTGGTCAATAATTTCTGTCATGTCAATTTCTTCTTCTTTAATTTCTACTTTCTCTAATGCTGTTATTTTTTTATCAATAACATTTATTTCTTGTTTCAAATCATTAATTTGTGATTCTTGAGAAGCATTTAAAAGTAAAGAAATTCCTATAATAGAGCCAAAAACTAGCAAAAATAATGCACAAAAACCAATTGAAGCGCTTTGTACATATTGTTGAGTGATTTCTGTAGGTTTACCAAAAATATTTGCTACAAAATATACACCCATTGAAGCATTCGGGTCTTTATTTAAAATATTTAAATTTAAATCTAAGTCAGATTTAGGATCAACAGCACCCAATGCAGATAATGACATTGAATTAGCTTCATTGAAATCAAGCGCTCTTGAAACTTCTAAAAGAGATTTTTTGGAGTATCTGTTAGAGTCAATAGCTATGATTTCTCTATCAAATTGCATAATTTTTTTCAATGCTTCAGCGCTAATTTCATCAGTTTGGCTTATTATATAAAGTTGCGAAATTGTGCTTCCTGACAATAATTGAGAAACATTTGAAACAATAGCGTCATAAGCTTCTTCGGTTGAAAATGATTTAATCGCAAGGGGAACTTCGTTGCAATCTAATAGATTTTTACCTTCCATTTGGAAGATTGTGTAGCTGTTTGTATTAATTAATAATGCACTCCAAGTTGAGTTCATTAATATAGCATCTTTAATTAAACCAACAAGGTTTAGACCTCTTAAAGTGGCACTGTATGCGGTTTCTATGCCTGCTAATTGCAAGCCTACATCTGAGAAAATTTCTCTAATTTCATCTATATCAGATTTTTGAAAAGCTGAATATGCAAGTCTTCTTTGTGTTGTTCCCATTGGGTTTGCAACATCGCACCAGCCAATAACAGGTTCTTCTTTTTTGAAAATGTAAAATTCTTCGGATGTAGATGTTAGGGCTACTTCAATTCCTGAATCGGGGGTATCGCTTGCTATTTCTATAAAATCAAAGAATACATTAGGCAAAACCAAATATGCATAAGATTTTGGTGGAATTTTCATTTCATCTATCAATTCAAGCAATGCATTTTTTAATTGCCCGTAATTTTGAATATTTCTTTGAGAAAAGTTGTAATCTAACCTTTTTCTTCCGTAATTTGTTACAATTCCTTTAGCTTTATCTAAAACAACTGCCTCTAATCCCAGACCCGGAACTACTGAAAAACCGACAATGTTTTGTTTTTTATTTTCTGTAAAATTAAAATTAAACATCTCTATAAATTCTAAACTTATTCACATCCTACTCTTATTTTATAATACAATAAGTTAGTGATAAACATAAAAAACTTAACAATTATATACAAAACGGGATAAAAAAAATGGCTGAAAATGAAAAAAATAACTATATTTATGGCAAAAATCCAATTTTTGAAATATTAACAAAAAATCCAAAAAGAGTTAATAAAATTTACATTCAAAAAAATATTTCATACGATAATAGATTAAAAAAAATTATCGAGTTAGCTAATCAAAATAAAATTATTATTCAACATACAAATTTGCAAAAATTTAGTGAAAATTTTGATGAAAAACCTAATTTTCAAGGAGTTATTGCAAGTGTTTCGCCTGTTGAATATATTGAGCTTGAAGAATTTTTAAAAATTAAAAAAGACGATTATAAAAAATTAATTATATTAGATGGAATATCTGATCCTCATAACTTTGGTGCAATTATTAGAACTGCAGCAGCTGCTGGTTTTGATGGTGTTTTGGTATCTAATCATAGGAGTTGTCCTATTAATGCTACAGTTGAAAAAATTTCATCCGGTGCAATAAATCATATTCCTATTATTAAAACAACTAGCCTTAATGCTAGTATTGATTATTTAAAAAAACAAGACTTTTGGGTAATTGCTACTCAAATGGAAGCTTATGATAATTATTATGAAATTGATTACACCGATATGAATTTTGCCATAGTAATGGGTTCAGAAGGTTCGGGTATATCAAAAACAATATTAAATAAAGCGGATTTTACAGTTAAGCTGGAGTCTAGTTTTGAGTCTTTGAACGTTTCAGCTGCCACCGCCGTTATAGTCTATGAAGCAATCAGACAAATAAATATTAAAAAGAAAAAAGGCTCGTGACGAAAGTTAAAAAATAATATATAATAGCCTTGTTCTCGGAGAAAAATATGAAACAAAAAACGCAAGATAAAAATATATCAAATGATTTTTTGTATGATGATTTAGATGAGCAAACACTTCTTGAAATAGAAAATGATATTGCTTCTCAAACTGAGGATGATGAGGAACATTCCAAAAATCAAGAAGATTATAAGTCAATTGTTGCGGATGATTCTGTTAAAATTTATTTACAACAGATAGGAAAAATTCCTCTTTTGAACTTTGAGCAAGAGCTTGAAGTGGCTCGACAAATTAAAGAAAATAATTCGCAAAGAGCTAGAGAAACTTTAATAAATGCTAATTTGAGATTGGTTGTTTCAATAGCTAAAAAATATATAGGCAGAGGGCTTTCTTTTCTTGATTTAATTCAAGAGGGCAATTTAGGTCTTATGAAAGCTGCTGAAAAATTTGATTATTCAAAAGGTTATAAGTTTTCAACTTATGCAACATGGTGGATACAACAAGCAATTACAAGAGGAATTGCAGATAAATCAAGGATGATAAGACTACCTGTTCATATGATTGAAACTCTATCAAAAATTAAACGTGCAACAATTGAATTATCTACAGAATTAAACAGAGTTCCAACTAAAGAAGAGATAGCTTCTCGTGTAGATATGCCTGTTAATAAGCTTGTTGCTTTAATGAAAAGCTCGCAAAGTACTATTTCAATTGAAACACCTGCTAATCAAAAAGATGAAACCTCTAAAATAGCGGATTTTATTGTTGATGAGTCGCATTTAACTCCTGATACCAAAGTAACTCAAGAAAATTTATTGGAAGATGTCAGAAAAATGTTAAATCAATTAAATCCGAAAGAAAAAGATGTTTTGATTATGCGCTATGGCTTAGATAATAACGGTCAAAAGAAAACATTGGATGAAATTGGTTCTCGCTATGGAGTTTCAAGGGAAAGAATAAGACAAATTGAAACAAGAGCTATTTCAAAATTGAAAAAATTATGCAGAAATAAAAATTTATCAATTGGTTTAAAAAACTATATTGAGTTGGAATAATATATATAGAAGTGTTATAAAAATAATTAAGAATAATTGAAAGAAAAATATGAAATCTCCAAAAGAAATTAACCTAGAATCAAAAATTTTAAATAAATTAAAAAATTTTCCGGATTGTATAAAGCTTGTACATTATCTTTTTGAAGATGAAGAATTGCAAGCTATGCAAGATTATGCAAATAATGTTTCTATTAAAAGGCTTGGTTTTAATGACCATGGGCCTGTTCATATGCGCCAAGTTGCAAATAATGCAATAAAAATGCTTAACATTTTGCACAATAATAATGTTCAAACATCGCTTGAGCGTGAGGAAATAGGAACTTTTGAAGATTCAATGTGCGCTGTTGTACTAGCTGGCATGATGCATGATTTAGGAATGATGATAGGACGAGCTTCCCATGAAGAAATGTCTATTGTTCTTGCCATTCCTATTATAGAGCGTGCCTTAAAACATGTTTTTCCTAATGATATTCAAAGAAGAACTATTATCAAATCCTTGACATTAGAAGCTATTATAGGTCATATGTCTACTCAAAAAATTCATTCTATTGAAGCAGGAATTATTTTAATTGCTGATGGTTGCGATATGACTAAAGGTAGAGCAAGAATACCTTTGGCAATTAATAATGCTCCTAAAGTCGGCGATATTCATAAATATTCTGCAAATGCAATCGAGCGAGTTATGATAAAACCTGGCGAGAGAAAGCCTATTAAAATTACTATTGAAATGTCGGGCGATGTTGGATTTTTCCAAATTGAAGAAGTCTTATTCACAAAGGTAAATTCTTCTCCTGCTAAAGAATATGTCGAATTATACGCAGGTGTAGTTGGTCAAGAATGTAAATGTTATCTGTAATTTTTTAAAAAAAAAAGCAATATTTTTTTAAAAATAGCGTTATAATATATATGCGCATGAAAAAGATTTTAATAGCATTCTTAGTATTAACAACGCTAACCCAAGCTTCTTGGGCTATTTTAGATGAGAAAAAAATCTCTATTAAAGAGGCTATTGAAAAAGCACTTGAAACAAATCCACAGATAAAAATGTTGGATATGGATGTTCAAATGTCCAAAAATAATACAAAGCAAGCTAACAGGCTTCAAAATCCGTCTTTGGATGTTTTTAAAAGTATGGGTACATCAATTGAAAGCGAACCTCAATTAGTTGGCGGAACTTATTTAGTTGAATTGTTCAAAAGAGGCAAAAGAAAACAACAAGCAAAAGCACAAGAATTGGTTGTGTATAATAACAAAAATTTTAATCAGTACGATTTAATTTTACAGGTTCGAAAAGCTTATATAGATTTACTTTTGAAAAAATCTAATTTAAATATATTGAAAGAACAACAAAAATTAGCTCAAGAATTGTATGAGTCTTTGCAAAAAGATGTTAAATCGGGAAAAGTTCCTCAAACTGAAGCACTGCAAGCAAAAATTGCCCTAAATCGAGCTATTATGGCTGTGAACAATGCAAAATCGAATGTTATATTTTCTCAAAACCGTTTTAATACTGTAATGAACACTGCTGATGTTGAATATGATACAAAAGAAGATAAATTAAATGGAAATTATCATGAGCTTTTAACGATTGAGCCTACTAATGATATGTTGGAATATAATAAAATTAAAGCATTTGCTCTTGAGCGTAGATTTGATTTGCAAAAAGCACGCCAAGAAGTAGTTGCAGCTCAAAAAAATCTTTCCGTCGTTAAAAGTCAATTAATCCCTGATATAGAAGTTTCGGCAGGTTATGGTTATAGGACTGCTTCAAAGGGCGATAGCGGTTCATTTGAAAATGGTGCTTATATTGGTGCAAGCCTTGTTAATATTCCATTATTTTATCAATATCAACCGGAAATTAAAAATGCTCAACTAGCGATTGAAAAAGCCGAACTGAACTACAAAGACGTTGAAATTGACGCTATAAGAAGCATAACAGATGCTTGGGAAAAATTTGTTATAACCAGAGAAAATCTTAATTTTTATAACAATGAATTATTAGATAATTCAAAAGAACTTCTCAATGCTTCAATTAAGAGTTTAGAAAAAAGAGAAATTGATTTAACAGGCTTTTTGGTTTCTAAAAGAACATATTTTGATTTGATGCTTGAATATCAAAAAGCGCTTGCAGATTACTATACAAGCTATGCTGAGCTTGTTTGTGAAATGAATATAATCGAAATCGAAAATGAGTTTATCTAAAATTTCTTTTCTTTTGTTGAAATTCTTGTAACAGCTTTAGCTAAAGCTAATTGTACTCTTGCCATATCGATAGTTTCATCGTGTGCTTTTAGACGAGCTTGTGCTCTTTGTTTAGCATGTTGAGCCCTAACTAAATCGATATCACATTCAAGTTCTGCAATATCAGTTAAAATAGTTGCTCTATTATGAGCAAACTGCAATATTCCGCCCATTGTAGCGATACATTGACTTTCTTTATCTTTAACAACTTTGGTAACTCCTATACCTAGAGTTGAAATAACGGGAATATGATTTTTTAATATTCCTATTCTTCCATCTGTTGTTTGGATATATAGCTCATCAATATCATCTTCATAGACAATTTTTTCATGAGTAATTACTTTTAGATGAATTTTGTCATTCATTAATTTTACGCCTCAACAAGCTCGGTTGCTTTTGCTTTTTCTAATACATCTTCTATTGTTCCAACCATATAGAAGGCTTGCTCTGGAATATCGTCATATTCGCCTTCGATAATTCCCCTGAAGCCTTTGATTGAATCTTCTAATTTAACGTATTTACCTTTTGTTCCTGAGAATTGTTCAGCAACAAAGAAAGGTTGAGATAAGAATTTTTGAATTTTTCTTGCACGATTTACAGTTAATTTATCTTCTTGAGATAATTCATCCATACCCAAAATAGCGATAATATCTTGTAAATCTTTATATTTTTGTAAAATTTCAAGAACTTTTTTAGCAACATTATAGTGTTCTTCACCTATAATATGTGGGTCAAGCGCACGAGATGAGCTTTCTAGAGGGTCTGCTGCAGGATAGATACCTAATGATGCTATATTTCTTGATAAAACTGTACTTGCATCAAGGTGGGTAAATGTTGTAGCAGGAGCAGGGTCTGTTAAGTCATCAGCAGGCACATAAATTGCTTGAACTGATGTAATAGAACCGTCTTTAGTTGATGTAATACGTTCTTGTAGCTCGCCAACTTCTTGAGATAATGTCGGTTGATAACCAACCGCAGAAGGCATACGCCCTAAAAGAGCTGAAACTTCAGAACCCGCTTGAACAAAACGGAAAATATTATCAATGAATAATAATACATCTTGTTTTGTAACATCTCTAAAATATTCGGCACATGTTAGAGTTGACAAACCTACTCTCATACGAGCCCCTGGTGGTTCATTCATTTGACCGTATATAAGAGCAACTTTATCTAAAACGCCTGATTCTTTCATTTCATTGTATAGGTCGTTGCCTTCACGAGTACGTTCG
Source organism: Candidatus Gastranaerophilales bacterium (assembly GCA_944325165.1). Taxonomy (GTDB): domain Bacteria; phylum Cyanobacteriota; class Vampirovibrionia; order Gastranaerophilales; family Gastranaerophilaceae; genus RUG14156. The sequence continues at coordinate 2,239 of CALUZF010000044.1, read as the reverse complement.
CCAACACCGCCAAAAACAGATACGCCGTCGTGCTGCGCTGCAATATTGTGGATTAATTCCATAATAAGAACGGTTTTACCTACACCTGCACCACCAAAAAGACCAATTTTTCCACCTTTTTGATAGGGCATTAATAAATCGATTACTTTAATACCTGTCTCTAGTATTTCAATTTCAGTATTTTGTTCTGTTAATTTTGGTGAGGGTCTATGAATTGGGAATTTTTCATCACATTGAACTTCGCCTTGATTATCAACAGGTTCGCCTAATACATTTAAAATTCTTCCTAATATGCCTTTTCCAACGGGAACTTTGATTGGGTTTCCTGTGTTTATTACTTTCATTCCGCGCCTTAAACCGTCAGTAGATGACATTGCAACTGTTCTTACTGTATTTTCACCAAGCAGTTGTTGAACTTCAACTGTTGTTTTTTTGCCATCATCATTATAAATTTCAAGCGCATAATATATTTCAGGTAACTCTCCATCTTCAAATTTAACGTCTATAACAGGTCCTATAATTTGAACAATTTTTCCTTCGCTTAAAGACATATTATTTTCCTTTTATAAATCTTATTTATCTAAATTATATCTAAGATGGATTATATTTGTGAAGAATAATGTTAAATTCAATCGTTTAGTTGAGAAAAACAAAATATTAATTTTTTGTTAATATCTTAAAGCTTTTTTGAAATTAATTATATTATAATAGAGTATATAATGATTGAATTATCAGTATAGGAGGATATTATGATTAAACCTTTAGCAGATCGAATTGTTATCAAAGTTATTGATGATGTTCAACAAACATCAGGCGGTATTTTTATTCCCGATAGTGCAAAAGAAAAACCTCAAAAAGGTGAAGTTGTAGCAATCGGCTCAGGCAAAACTCTTGATAATGGCGAAAAAGAACCAATGGAAGTTAAAGTTGGAGATATTGTTCTTTTTGCTAAATATTCAGGAACAGATGTTAAAATTGATGATGTTGAATATAAAATTATAGCTGCAAAAGATGCTTTAGCTATTATTCAATAATAACCTCATTAATAAATAAAATTACAAAACTAGTTAGTATAAAGGAAAGAAATTATGGCAAAAAAAGTTGTTTTCGATACAACTGCAAGAGAAGCTTTATTAAAAGGCGTAAATGCTGTTGCAGATGCTGTTAAAGTTACACTTGGACCTAAAGGTCGTAATGTAATTATTGAAAAGAAATTTGGTGCACCTCAAATCGTTAATGATGGTGTTACAATCGCAAAAGAAATTGAATTAAAAGACGGCTTAGAAAATGCTGGAGCTCAATTATTAAAAGAAGTTTCATCTAAAACTAATGATGTTGCCGGTGATGGTACAACAACTGCTTCAGTTTTAGCACAAGCAATTTTCAAGGAAGGTATTAAAAACCTTACAGCAGGCGCTAATCCAATGGGTATCAAACGCGGTATTTCATCAGCTGTTAAAGTAGCTCACCAAGAAATCAAAAAGATGTCAAAATCTGTTGATTCAAAAGAAATGAGAGCTCAAGTTGCAGCAATTTCAGCAGGTAACGATAAATTTATCGGTGATTTAATTGCTGATTGTATGGAAGTTGTTGGAACAGACGGTGTTATAACTGTTGAAGAATCAAAAACTTTCGGAACAGATAAAAAAATTGTAGAAGGTATGCAATTTGATAAAGGTTATATTTCACCTTATTTTATTACTGATGCTGAAAGAATGGAAGCAGTTTTAGAAGATGCTTATGTTCTTTGCGTAAATAAAAAAATCAATTTAATTGCAGATTTAGTACCAATCTTAGAACAAGTTGCTCGTGACGGTAAATCATTATTATTGATTGCTGAAGATGTTGAAGGCGAAGCTCTTGCAACATTAGTTGTTAATACTATGAGAAAAGTTTTAAGAGCAGTTGCAGTTAAAGCTCCAGGTTTTGGTGATAGAAGAAAAGCAATGCTTGAAGATATCGCTATTTTAACAGGCGGTCAAATGTTTACTGAAGAGCTTGGTATTAAATTAGAAAATATCACAGTTCAAATGCTTGGTAGAGCAAAAAGAGTTACTGTTACAAAAGATGAAACAACTATTGTTGTTGATGATTCAACAAAAGCAGCAGTTGCTGAGCGTGTAAACTTGATTAAAAAGCAAATTGAAGCTTCTGATTCTGAATATGATAAAGAAAAACTTCAAGAACGTGTTGCAAAATTATCAGGCGGTGTTGCAGTAATTGAAGTTGGTGCAGCAAG
>CALUZF010000043.1 GCA_944325165.1 Candidatus Gastranaerophilales bacterium | reverse complement strand
TCCATCCGCTTTAATTACTGCAAAAATATCAGGATTAGGATTACAATTTTTCTTTAAAAAATCTTTAATTAAAAGAATATTATGTTCCAAATTAGATAAATTTATCTCAACCCAAGCATCTCTATTTTTATTTATGAATGTTCCTCTAAAATTTTGCATGTTGCGCCTTTTGCTTTAAATATAATTCGTATGTATTTTCCATTAAACAAGCTATAGTCATTGGCCCAACCCCTTTTGGGACAGGAGTAATGTAGCTTGCGATATTTTTTACTTTTTCAAAATCAACATCACCCGCTAATTTACCGTTTATTTGCCTTGTTATACCTACATCAATAACAACAGCGCCTTTTTTAACCATATCAGCTTTAATTAATTTTGGATGACCTGTAGCAGATACAATAATATCAGCATTTTTTGTTATTTCTTTAAGATTTTTTGTTTTAGAATGAGCTAGCGTAACTGTTGCATTTTCATTGGTTAAAAGAGTTGCTGTAGGTTTACCTACAATATTAGAGCGACCTATCACAACAACATTTTTACCTGCTAAATTTATCTTATATTTTTTTAAAAGTTTAATAATACCCTTAGGTGTACAACAAACTGCATAAGGTTCTAATCCGCAGTTTAGCCTTCCAACATTAATCGGATGAAAACCATCAACATCTTTTTTAGGATTTATTAACTCTATTATTTGCTGAGAATTTAAATGCTCAAATAAAGGCAATTGAACTAAAATACCGTTTATATTTTCATCTTCATTCAGTTCATGGATTAATTTAATCAATTCTCCTTGAGTTATTGATTTATCAAAACGATATACGCTTGATTTTATACCCAACTCCATAGAAATTTTTTCTTTATTATCAACATAAATCTTGCTTGATGGGTTATCATTAGCCAAAATCACCGCAAGCGAAGGTTTTTTCTCTAATTTTGCAATTTTAATTTTTAAATCATCTAAAATTTCTTTAGCGTATTTTTTTCCGTCTATAACCGTAGCCATTATACCTATCTTTCAATTTGCGGTAAATTCATTCTTGAATAGATAATCTCTATTATATCCTTTACATCTTGTTTTTCTATATTCTCAAATCTTTCCAAATATCCCAACAGATTTAATTCAAAACTGTTTAATAATTCTGTTGCATTATTTAATTCTTCTTTTTTAATTTTATTTAAAATAACACCTAATTGCCCATCATAAGCATATTTTCTTGACGACTCGGCAATTTTTGCACTTAATGCAATACTTTTTTTATCTGCCCTTGATACAATAATAGCCTCGTCAATGGGGCAATCAACCAATAAATTCAAATATTTTAAATCATATTCACAATCAAAAATTACAAATTCATATCTTGAGATAAATTTTAACAGAGAATCTCTCATTAATTTTGTACTTGGACAATTACAATCTTTTGGAGTTACAAACCAAGAAGCAAGCATATCAACATTTTCATCTATTTCAACAACGATATCCTCAAGCGCCCATTCTATATATTCTTGTTTACTCATTCCTTCAGGAATACCTGTTTTATACTCATGTTTTCCCGATTTTACACCATAAATTGTATTTCTTGTTTTAATTCCAAAACTATCCGATAATTCCAAAGTTAAATCATTATCTATCATCAAAATCGGACTGTTTTGAAAATTACTTTTTATTAATTTTAAAAATGCTTTTGCTAAAGTTGTTTTACCGCTGCCGGATTTGCCTATGAATGCTATAGTTGAGGTCATCTAATATCCTTTTTTAGTGCTTTTAAATTATAACACAAAAAAGATTGTTTAATTCAATTCTATTGTCAATGTTACATACACAGGTCTTGCAATAATTCCATGACTTGGAGGTTTCATATAAGTCAAAGTGTCATTTACTACTTTTTTAATAGAATTATCTATCGCTTCAGAGCCGGATGAAGAAACCATCTTGATTGAATTAACATTGCCATTTGAAGCGATATTTATATCAATTTTCACGGTTTTATTTATAGGTATATCATTTACCAATAACAAATCGTTTTGAAGATTTAATTTAACATTTTTTCCTGTTAATTGTAAAAATTTAGTGTAATTAGGTTTTTTAACAAGACTCTCCGGAGCCTCCCAAGAAACATTTGTTATAGAAGGGCTATAAGTAGGTTTTGTTGAAATAGGCTGTTTTATTGCAAAATCTTCTATATTTGAAGAATCCTTAGGTATTAATTTTGCATAACCGTCAGAACTTTCATTATATTCATTCATACCATAATCATCAGCATTTTCTTCAAAATTTTCAATTTCTTCGTTTTCATCTAATATATCTGATGTTCCTTTGACTGATATCAATGTAAAACTTGTTAATATAATTGTGATTAACACAAATATCAGTAAAATTCTTCTATATTTCATAGCGGCAACTGTTTTAATTTGCGGAAGCTCGATTTTTTTTGGAATTTCATTAAAAATAGTATCTATAACGCCTTTTTTATTTTGTTTTGTGTCAACTATATCAAACATTTGAACAGTTTTAGGTTCAGTCATGTTTTCATTTCTATCATGTTCTATATCAATGAAATCCTGATTTTCAGAATTATCAGAAGTTACAATAACAGCATTATTAATACTATCTTCCAAGTTTTCATGCCTTAGCGATTTATCAAATTCAATTGATGAAATATCTTCTATATCATTTCTTGTCTCATAACGTCTCATTAAATCGGGGTAAAATTTGATATTACCGGCTAATCTTTCAAATTCCATTGTATCAATAAAACGAGCCCTGCAAGAATCACAATTCATAAGATGTTGGATTAATTGCCTTTTATAAACCGATGACAAATCATTATCTATAAATTTTAAAAACAATCCCATACAATCAACGTGTTTACCTAAAAGGGTTTTTGATGGAATAGATTGTTTTGTTAAGCTTGCAAATTTTTCAATATCGAAAAGCATATCCAAAGTAGGATAGTAAAATTTTGAATCATGGGAACATCTTGAAACTTTTTTAGCATCAATAAAGCCAATCATTTTGGCTTCCTTAATTTTACCGCCTATTTGAACAACAAAATAAAAATTAGGTAAAATATCCATCTCAACATGGATTTTCGGTATTTTAATAGTCTTTTCTTTAAAAAGAGTTATAACGTCAATTCTATAATTCCCATAATATATATCTGAAATTTTAAATTCTTCAAACAACATAGGGATTTTATAAACACTTCTTTGAGTATTTATTCTAAATCTTTTAGCATGAAGATAATTAATAGCACAAAAAATACCAAGCATGTCTATCATGCTTCTTTTTCTGATTTGAGGCGTTGACATTTTGCTAGCTAGTAATTTGGCATTATAGGCTTGATCTTCGCCTATTTCTATGATATCTAAATTTTGCATTATTCAACCAAAACTAATAACTCTTTTATATAAATAATTTGACACATACAAAGATATTTTTCAAAAAATTAACAATGTTTTTTAGGTTTTTGTTGCATTTTCTTAATAAAAAATTCTTAATTTTAAAATTTTTATAATATAATCAAGTTATTATGAGAGAAGATTTTTTATTAGAAATATTGGTTCAAGAGCTACCATATAAATTTATTCCAAGTGCTATTGCACAATTAAAAAGCTTATTTGAAAAATTATTCAATGAAAACGGTTTGGCATACGATAAAATTAACGTATATGCTACACCAAGACGTTTAGCTGTTTTAGTTGATAATTTGGCTTTATCACAAGAAACAGTCCAAAAAGACGCTAAAGGCCCTATTTTAAATATCGCAAAAACCCCGCAAGGCGAATATTCGCCTGCTGCTATCGGCTTTGCAAAGAAAAACGGAGTTGAATTATCCGATTTATACGAAAAAGATAACTATATTTGGGCAAAAATAGAAATAAAAGGCAAATCAAGCGCAGAAATATTAAAAGACAATATAGAAAGTCTGATTTTAAAATTGCAAGGTGCTCACTTTATGCGCTGGGGCTATAACAGCGAAAAATTTTCACGCCCTATTGAAAATGTTGTTGCAATTTTAGGAAATAATATTGTTGATTTAAGTATTTTTGGAATTAAATCAACTAACACAACTCAAGGACACAGATGTTCAAAGAATAAAACTGTTGTTATAGATGAACCTAAAAACTATATCGAACTTTTAAGAAAAGCAAATGTCATAGTTAATCAAGAAGAAAGAAAAAATCTGATTATTAAATCAGCTCAAGAATGTGCGCTAAAAAATAATTTAGAAATTAAATTTGATAATATTGATGAATTGCTTGAAGAAATTACATTTATAAACGAATGGCCAATTCCTGTTTTATGTGATTTTGATAAAAAATATTTGCAAATTCCATCAATTGTTACTACAACGGTTATGACTCAACATCAAAGATATTTTCCGCTTTGGGATAAAGAAGGCAAATTATCAAATCACTTTATTACAATGGCAAATTATGTAGGAGATGAATTTGAAAATATTAAAGCAGGCAACCAAAGGGTTATTTGCGCTCGTTTAGAAGATGGTGTATTTTTCTATCAAGAAGATACAAAAACAAAACTTGAAGAAAAGCTTGATAATCTTAAAGGAATGACTTTCCAAAAAGGTCTTGGAAGCTTATATGATAAAACTTTAAGACTTATTGATTTATCTGATAAAATTGCAAACATATTAAATATTCAAAACAAAGACGATATTTTAAGAACTGCAAAATTATCAAAATGCGACCTATCAACAAAGCTCGTATTTGAATTTACCGAACTGCAAGGTTTTATTGGCGAAGATTATGCAAAATGCGATAAAGAAAAAGAAAACATTGCAAAAGGCATCAAAGAACACTATTTCCCTCTTGGTGCAAATGGTGAATTACCTAGTGCAATCGAAGGTCAAATTGTTTCTGTTGCTGATAAAATAGATACAATCTGTGCATTATTTTTATCAACTCAAAAAGATAAAAAGAAAAAACGCCCCACAGGCTCAAATGACCCCTTGGGTGCAAGACGTGCAGCAATTGGTATTTTAAGAATAATAATTGAAAATAATTTAAATATTGATTTGGAAGAATTAATAAAATATAGCGTCAACACTATATCTAAAGAATTTTCAATAGAAGTTGAAGATAGCTTATTAGATGAGCTAAAAGACTTTTTTGTTCAAAGACTTGTATTTATGTATGAAAAAGAATTTAGCTCAAATGTTATAAATGCTTCTTCAAGCTTTAAACCATTATCAAATTTATCTGATTTCATTAACAGAGCAAACATTTTGACACAATATCAAAATAATGAGCTTTTTGAAGCAATAAAAGAAAATGCAACAAGGGTTTCTCGCATATTAAAAGACAATAATTTCAATATAATTGATGAAAAATTATTTGTTTTAAATGAAGAAAAAAATCTCTATAGTGCAATTTTAGCTCATAACAATTCAGATAAAGATTTAAAATCATATATTCAATCTCTAAAACAATTAATACAACCTACAATTGAATTTTTTGACAAAGTTTTAGTTATGGATAAAGATGAGAAAATAAAAAACAACAGAATTGCTCTTTTAAATAAATTAAAAGACAAATTCTATGTAGTATGCGATTTTGACAAGCTATAAATCGTATAATTTTGGAGTAAATATTTGAAAAGCTCAAAAAGACTTACTTTGCATATTTTTATTGCATTAGTAGCCGGAATTTTATTCGGTTGGCTTTTACCTCAATATGCCGTTAAAATGCAAGCTTTAGGGGACTTATTTTTAAGAATGATTAAAATGATTATCGCTCCTTTGATTTTTGCAACGCTAACGGTTGGAATAGCAGGACATGGTAATGTTAAAAACCTTGGAAAAATAGGTCTTAAAACTATAATTTACTTTGAAATAGCAACAACAATAGCTCTTATCTTGGGGCTTGTTATGGCAAATATATTAAAGCCAGGGGCTGGTTTCAATATAAATGTAAGCACTATGTCTTTAGCAATGGTTGAGCAAATGCAACATGCACCTCATAGCTTAAGTTTAGCGCAAATGCTTGTTCATAGCGTTCCTGTAAGTGTAGTTGAATCCATGGCAAAAGGAGATTTATTGCAAATAGTTGTTTTTGCAATATTCTTTGCGCTTGCAGTCTGTGCAGTAGGTCAAAAAGCTCGCCCTGTATTAGATTTTCTTCAAAGCACTTGCGATATAATGTTTAAATTTACCGAATATGTTATGAAATTCGCTCCTCTTGGGGTTTTTGGTGCAATAAGTGCTACTATAGGTCATAACGGTGTAGGAATTTTAGCAAGCTATGCAAAATTAATAGCTATAACATATTTTTCTCTAATAGCGTTCGTTGTTATAGTTTTAGTTTTGGCTTGCAGAATAATAAACGTACCATTCTTAGGTTTATTAAGAGCGCTAAAAGACCCTGCTCTATTAGCTTTTACAACTGCTACATCCGAAGCTGCGCTACCTAAAGCTATGGAAATAATGGAAAAATTCGGAGTACCAAAAAGCATAGTCAGCTTTGTTATGCCGATGGGATATACTTTTAATTTAGATGGATCTACCTTATATTTAACCCTTGCAACATTATTTTGCGCACAAGTAGCAGGAGTTAATATACCGCTAGAGCAACAATTAATGATTATGTTTACTTTAATGCTCACATCAAAAGGTATAGCAGGTGTTCCAAGAGTTTCTTTAGTAATTTTAACAGGCACACTATCAAGCTTTGGGCTTCCAATTGTCGGGGTTGCTGTATTATTAGGCATTGATCAAATTTTAGATATGGGAAGAACAACAGTAAATCTAATCGGAAATTGCGTTGCAACAGCAGTCGTCGCAAGATGGGAAAATGAATTTGACCATGATAAAATGAATGATTTTTTAACAAATCAATAAAATTATAATTATATTTTTGTCTAACCACTTGTTCAATTTCAAACAAATAAAATAGAATTTATATTCTATTTATGAAAATACTTTTTTATGATGTCAAAAAATTTGAACTAGATTATCTTCAAGAAAGAATTGAAGAAAATATAGAACCATATTTCTTTAAAAATATTTTAAATTCTTCAACCTATGTTGATGAAAAATATTTAAATTGCGATGCTTTGAGCGTTTTTGTAAGCTCAACGCTAGATAGCAATGTTTTATCAAAATTTAAAAATTTAAAGTTTATATTTTTAAGATGTGTTGGTTACTCAAACGTCGATTTAAAATACTGCAAAGAAAACAATATCTATATTTTTAACACCCCTAACTACGGTAATTCCACCGTTGCAGAATACGTTTTTGCGCTTGCACTCAGTTTGTCTAAAAAAATATTTCAAGCAAAAGAAAGTATCCTAAATGGAGATATAAATCAAGACAATTTAAGAGGGATTGAACTTTATTCTAAAACTATGGGAGTAATTGGAGTAGGAGCAATAGGAAGAAAAGTAATTAATATTGCTCATGGCTTTGGTATGAATGTTTTAGCCTATGATTCAGTAAAAAACGGGGCATATAATTTTGTTGAGCTGGATGAATTACTAAAAAAATCAGATTTTATTTCAATAAATTGCCCTCTCAATGACAAAACAAGAAATTTAATAGATAAAATTGCAATTTCAAAAATGAAAAGAAATGCAATAATAATAAACACCGCAAGAGGTGAAATTATTGATACACAAGCGCTTTATTGGGCACTTGTTGAAAATAAAATAAAAGGTGCAGCGCTTGATGTAATAGAATGTGAAGAATATTTTTGTCAAAATTGGAAAAAATGCAACAATTGTATCGAGCTAAAAGATGTTTGCCTTAAAAAATTCTTCTTTATACAAAAAATGATGCAACTGCCAAATGTTTTAATAACTCCTCATATTGCTTATGATACAAAAGAAGCGCAAGAGCGCATTTTAGATATCACGCTTAAAAATATTTCATCATCTTTCAATATTAATTATGGCGCAAATAACTTAGTTTTGATATAATATTTTTACTATGAAAACTATAAATAATTATATTGAACACACCATCTTAAAGCCAAATACGACAAATGATGACATTATAAAATTAACTGATGACGCTAAAAAATATAATTTTTTCGGCGTTTGCATTAATCCTTATTTTATATCATTAACTAAAGAATTGTTATCAAATACCAATATAAAAATTGTTACCGTAGTTAATTTTCCGCTTGCGAACAATACAATTGAAATGACTCAATTTCAAACACAAAAAGCTCTAGAATTAGGCGCAGATGAGATTGATACGGTTTTAAATATATCCGAATTAAAAAATAAAAACTATAAAAAAGTTGAAAATGATATTAAAAAAACAAAAGAAATCTGTCAAAATCATAATTTAAAAGTTATCTTAGAAACAGATTTATTAACAAAAGAGGAAATTATAACAGCTTCAAAAATAGCCTCAGATGCCGGTGCAAATTTTGTTAAAACTTCAACAGGATTTGTCAAAAACGGAATTGGTGCAAAAGTAGAAGATGTTAAATTAATGTATAAAACCGTAAAACCTTATGGACTTGAAGTTAAAGCCTCAGGCGGTATTAAAACTTACGAAGATGCAATAAATCTAATAAATGCAGGGGCTTCAAGGCTTGGAACTTCAAGCGGTGTTGATATAATTTTAGGAGAAAAATAGATGTCAAAAGAAGAAAACAAAATCACAGTAAGATCAGATAGAAAAACTGACTACACTTTTATGTATAAAGGTGCAGATGTTGTATTAAAAGCAGGAAGCGTTGTTTCTATTGCTGACGGTCTTAAAAATGTTGTATTTCCAACAGTTGCTATGAAAATTATGAATAATTTAATTGTTGTTAAGGAAGATGTTAAATAATGAATAATTCTGATAATCAAATTATAATTACCGTTTCCGGAAAAGATAAAGTAGGAATAGTTGCAAGCGTTTCAAATTGTCTTGCAAAATACAAAGTAAATATTGAAGATATTAAACAAACAATCATGCAAGATAATTTTGTAATGATGATGTTATGCGATATCAAAAAACTAGAAGTATCTTTTAAAGATTTTAAAGACGCTATGTTAAATTTAGGCTCAGAGCTTGGTATGGAAATCTGGGTTCAAAAGAAAGATATTTTCGATAAAATGCACACTATATAGGTAATTATGACAAATTTTAATCAACAAAAAATTTTAGAAACAATAGAGATGGTTAAAATCCATCATCTTGATATCAGAACAACAACTCTATCATTAAGTTTGAGAGATTGTTGCACAACAGACACTAAAAAGACCGCAACAAAAATCTATGATAAAATCCTAAAATATGCATCTAATTTAGTATCTTTTGCAAATGAAATCGAAAATGAATATTCAATCCCTATTGTTAATAAAAGAATAGCACTAACACCAATTTCCCTTATAGGCGAGAGTTGCGATAATGTTGATTATATTTACCTTGCTCAAGCAATTGATAAAGCAGGAGCTGAAGTTGGGGTTGATTTTATAGGAGGTTTTTCAGCTTTAGTTGACAAAGGTTTTACTAAAGGCGATTTGAAATTTTTTGAGCAAATCCCCGAAGCATTAGCTCAAACAAAAAAATTATGCTCATCAGTTAATCTTGGAACTTCAAAAGCAGGTATTAATATGGATGCTGTCTTAAAAACTGCCGATGTTATTAAAAAAACAGCCCAATTAACATCAAATGAAGATTCAATCGGAGCAGCAAAATTTGTTTGTTTTTGTAATGCTGTTAGCGATAATCCATTTATGGCGGGCGCATTTTGCGGAGTTAACGAAGCAGAATGTGCTCTAAACATCGGTGTTTCAGGCCCAGGTGTTGTGTCAAGCGCTATATCTCAACTTGATAAAAATGCTGATTTTGGAGAAGTTGCAAATTGCATTAAAAAAATGGCTTTTAAAATTACTTCAGCAGGCGAATTGATAGGAAGAAGACTTGCAAAAAAATTAAATATTCCTTTTGGAGTAATAGATTTATCTTTAGCACCGACTCCATTAAGGGGAGATAGCGTTGCTGAAATATTTAAAGCAATGGGGCTTGAGCAAGCTGGCGCACATGGCACAACTATGGCGCTTGCTATGTTAAATGATGCTGTTAAAAAAGGCGGTATTATGGCTTCAAGCTATGTTGGAGGATTATCGGGCGCATTCATACCTGTTTCAGAAGATGCGGGAATGATTGAAGCTGCTAATTTAGGCTCACTAACCATTGATAAACTTGAAGCAATGACAAGCGTATGCTCTGTTGGTCTTGATATGATTGCAATTCCAGGAGATACTCCAAATTCAACTATAGCAGGCATTATTGCTGATGAAATGGCAATTGGTATGATAAATAAAAAAACAACAGCGGTTAGAATCATCCCTGTTATAGGTAAAAACGTTGGTCAAAGTGCTGAATTTGGCGGCTTATTAGGAAGTGCCCCTATTATGAAAGTAAATTCATATTCCTCTGAAAACTTCGTAAATCGTGGTGGAAGAGTTCCTGCGCCATTGCATAGTCTAAATAATTAATTTAATAAATCAGGACGACGAAGTTTTGTTCGCTCAAGGCTTTGAGCTTTTCTAAAAGCCTCTATTTCTTGATGATTTCCGCTCAACAATACATCTGGCACTTTCATACCGTTATATTCTCTTGGTTTTGTATAATGAGGATATTCTAAATACCCTTCTAAACCCTCTGAAAAGCTATCTATATCAGCACATTTATCACACCCAAGATAATTTTCTATATTTCTTGAAATAGAATCAATCAAAACCAAAGCAGGCAATTCACCACCTGTTAAAACAAAATCACCTATTGAAATTTCTCTTGGTGAGAGACCTATCCTTATTCTTTCATCAAACCCTTCATAATGACCGCAAAGGAGAATAATCTGTTCTTTTTTTGATAACTCTTTAGCTATTTTTTGGCTAAATTTTTCCCCTTGAGGCGTAAGCATAATAAATTCAAAATTTTCTTTTTTATCTATTGAATTATAGCAATCAAAAATTGGCTGACACATAAGCACCATGCCATCTCCGCCACCATAAGGAGTATCATCTACTCTTTTGTGTTTATCTTTTGAAAAATCTCTGGGATTATACATATTAACTGTTATAACATCTTTTTCTATCCCTCTTTTTGTAATAGATTGAGAGCAATATCCTTCTATAATTTCAGGAAACAATGTTATAACGTCATAAATCAAGATAAGAGTCCTTCAATTGGTTTTATAATTATTTTTTTATTTTTAATATCGACAGTAGGGAAAAATTCATTTACAAAAGGAACCAAATCGACTTTACCAAAGCCATTTTTAATATTTAAAAGGTCTTGAGAAGAATTTGATGAAATATTTATAACTTCGCCTATTTTATTATTTTTTTCATCAAATACCGAACATCCAATTAAATCTTGAATTAAAAACTCGTCTTTTTCAAGTTTATTTAGCGCCTCTTGTTTTGATATAAAAATTCTCTGACCTTTAAAAGGTATTAAATCATTAATGTCATCAATCCCATCAAACTTAACTATTGCAAAATTTTTATGAAAACGAATTGATTTAATTTTAAGCTCAACTTCACTTTTATCATCAAGCATAAAAACACTCTTAGCTTTTTT
>CALUZF010000042.1 GCA_944325165.1 Candidatus Gastranaerophilales bacterium | reverse complement strand
GCGTTGAAAATTTGATTAAATTAATTAAATTAAGAATTTTAGCAACAAGCGCAAATATATCAATAGTAAGACAAGCGGGAAATCAGATTAGAATATATACTCCATTTACTATGCAAGAGTGGATTATTTTAAAATCAAAGATTGAAACAAAATATACGAAGTATTTTACATATACAACACCGCCTAAAAACCTTGCTAAAACAAAGGGTATATTGCTTATGAATAAAAATGAAGATGATTTTGATGAAATATTTAACAAATTGTCTGATTTGTTTTATTATATTTCTGAAGTAATCTTAAATTTTAAGATAGAAAAATAATTTAAGGAGGAAAAATGAAGTTTACAAAAATAGCTCTAACGCTTTTATGCAGTGCGTTATTATTTTGCGGATGTACAAAAAATAATGATGCTGCGATAAAAATTAATGATAAAGTGGTTACAAAAGCACAATTTTATGATGACTTCAATAAGATAAAAAATCTCCAATTGAAATATTTACCAGATGCATTGAAAAAAGAAGACGGCTATGTAGTATTATCTATCAAGAGCAAATGCGTAAATGACGCCATTGTAAGAGAATTACTGTCACAAGAATTTGAAAAAAGAAAAATAACCGCAAGCGAAGAAGAAATAAAAGCAAAAAAAGAAAAAATAATTGCTCAAGTTGGCTCAAAGGAAGCTTTCAGCGACCTTATGAAAAATAACGGTATAACTGAAGAAAGATTAAATTCTGATTTATCAAGCGAAGTTAAAACAGAAAAATTGGTTAATTCATTAACAAATACAAAAGTTTCTGATTCTGATGCTGAAAAATTCTATAAAGCAAATAAATCTGATTTTACAGTGCCAGAAAAAGTTCAAGCTTTTCATATCTTATTTAGTACAAACCCAGAAGAAATAAAAAGACAAATAGTTGCTCAAGATAAAGACGCTAAACTATCTCAAGCGGATATTGATAAAAAAGTTAAAGAAGAAGTATCAAAAATGGAAGCTTTAGCTAAAGAAGTAAGACAAAAAGCGGTTAATAATCCTAAAAATTTTTCAAAATTAGCTAAAGAATATTCTCAAGATAAAGGTTCTGCTCAAAAAGGCGGAGATTTAGGCTATATTACAAAAGAACAAGTAGTTCCAGAATTTGGTCAAATGGCTTTTTCTCAAAAAGTAGGCTCAATAAGTCCTTTAGTTAAAACCCAATATGGTACTCATATAATTTATGTTAAAGATAAATCTGCAAAACAAGTTCAACAATTTGCAGCAGTTAAAGCTGATATTAAAGAATTTTTGTCTAAAAAAGCTAAATATGAAGCATTGGATAAACTTCTTAAAGGCTTAAAGAGCTCTGCAAAAATTGAATATGTAGATAAATCGCTTGATCCTGTTAATATTGAAAAGCAAATAAAAGATTCAATGGCTAAAGAACAGCAAAAACAAAAAGAAAATAAAGCAAAATAGATTATAAAAGCCACCTTTTGGTGGCTTTTTAAGCGAGGAATAATGGGTATTGTAGTAGATAGAAAAAATATAAAAGAGCTTTGTTTAAAATTAAAAAATGAGAATAAGACGATTGTTTTTACAAATGGTTGTTTTGATATTTTGCATATCGGGCATGTTAGATATTTGAAAGAATCTGCCAAATGGGGTGATATTTTAATAATCGGATTGAATTCTGATTCATCTGTAAAAAAATTAAAAGGTGAAACTCGTCCTATTAATAACGAATTAGATAGAGCAGAATTGCTTTCCGAATTAAATTTTGTAGATTATGTGGTTATATTTGATGAAGATACCCCCAAAAATTTATTGGATGAAATTAAACCCGATATTTATACTAAAGGTGCGGATTACACTCTTGAGACTTTGCCTGAAGCAGATGTTGTGATAAAAAATGGCGGAAGGGTTCAATTTATAAATCTGGTTGAAGGTAAGTCCACTACAAATGTAATTAAAAAGATAACAAATAAGTAAAGTTTTTATTAAGAAAATAGCATTTTTTTTGTGATTGTTATAAAATAAACAAATAAAGACTAGTTAATGAGGGAGTGTCGCATGGGGGATAAAAAATTCAGCCTTGAGGAGTTAGCTCGAATAGTAGGCGGTATATTGACAAAAGTTGAAGATGTAACTATCGATAAAGTTGCACCACCAAAAATTGCTGATGAAAATACGCTTGCTTTGGCTATGAATGAAGAAGAAATAGAAAACATGTCACAATCAAAAGCAAAGGCTGTTTTGGTTCCATTGGGTGTTAATTTAGATAATATTTCAACAATTGAAGTTGAGCGTCCAAGATTGGCTTTTATGAAGCTTTTAAATGTGTTTTATATAGGCCCTGATACTCCAAGAAATATACATCCTACTGCTGTTATTGATGAAACTGCTAAATTAGGTAAAAATGTTTCAATCGGCGCTAATGTATTTATCGGAAGAAATGCAGAAATTGGTGATAATACAGCTATTATGCCTAATGTTTATATTGGAAAAGATGTAAAAATAGGTTCTGATTGCTTATTGCATCCATCTGTAAATATTGGCGATTTTATCAAAATCGGTTCACGTTGTATATTTCATCATGGCGTAAGCATCGGTGCGGACGGATTTTCGTTTGTTACTGAAAATCCGAATAATATAGAACAAGCTCGTGAACAAGGCGGTATAAAAGAAGTAAATACTGATGTTAAAGTGTTTAAAATTCCTTCTTTGGGCTCTGTTGAAATTGGTGATGATGTTGAAATTGGCGCCAATACTTGTATTGATAGAGGTACGGTTGAAAATACAACAATCGGTGCTCAAACAAAAATTGATAACCTTGTTATGATTGGTCATAACTGTAAAATCGGTAAAGCTTGTACTATCGTTTCTCAAGTAGGTATAGCAGGCTCTTGTGTAATTGGTGATAGAGTAGTTATTGCAGGTCAAGCAGGCTTAAAAGATCATGTTGAAATCGGTGATGATTCGATAATTTTAGCTAAAGCCGGTATAACAAAATCATTCCCTAAAAAATCAGTTATAATGGGTGCTCCTGCAGTATTGAGAAAAGATTTTATCAAGAGATTAAAATATCTTGATGAAGCTGAAGTTATGGTACAAAAATACAAAAAATATCAACATTTATTAGAAGATTATGAGAAATTTTTAAATGAAGACGGTAAAATCTAGTTTTAAGGTATCGGGTGCAGGTTTAATGTTTGCCGCACCTGTTGAATTAACAATTAAGCCATCAGAAATAGAAGGTATTCGCTTTCATATCGGTGATGGTGTTGTAGAAGCTGATGTAAATAATGTTGTATCGACTGAACATTGTGTAGTTTTAGCTGATATTAAAAATGGTGCAAAACATAAAATCGCCCTTGTTGAACATTTTATGGCAGCTTGTGCAATATGTGGAATTGATGCGCTGGATGTATATTTTTCTTCTCAAGGTTTTGAAATGCCTATTTTTGACGGTTCTGCAAAAGTTTGGGTAGAAGAATTTAATAAAGTGGGTTTTATGGGCGAACAAAAGCCTGTAAAAAAACTTGAAGAAGCGCTATATTTTACAAAAAATAATTCATCAATAGCCCTATTACCGGATGAAAATGAAACAACTATAACATACGGAGTTAATTTTAATCATCCAGATTTAAATAATAGATGGGTTAGATTAAATCAAGATTTAAATTTGAATGAAATAATTGAAGCAAGAACTTTTGGTTATCTGAAAGATTTAGAAAAATTTCAGATGGCAGGATATTCAAAAGGCGTTACTATTGAAAATACAGTTGGGCTTACTGATAGCGGTTATACAACAGAATTAAGAAGCGAGTATGAACCTGCTAAACATAAAATACTTGATATAATTGGAGATTTATATCTAACAGGAAATAATCCTTTAAAAATGAATGCTAAAATTCTTGTTTTAGAGGCAGGACATGGTTATCATATTGAGCTTGCAAAGAAATTAAAAAATATATTAGATAAATAAAGGAGATAAAAATGGATTCAGTTATTACACCGATTTCATTAGATTATAGTCAAATATTAGAAATGTTACCCCACAGATACCCTTTTTTATTGGTAGATAGAATAACAGAATGTGTTCCATCAAAATATTCTAAAGGATATAAAAATGTTACATTTAATGAACCTTTTTTCCAAGGACATTTTCCTGAAAATCCTATTATGCCGGGGGTGTTACAAATTGAGGCGTTAGCTCAAGCGTCAGCTCCTATTTTAATGTTGATGGATGAATATAAAGGAAGATTAACATTATTTGCAGGTATTGAAAATGCCAAATTTAAAAATATAGTTCGCCCCGGCGATAAACTTGAAATGGAGACAGAATGTATTAAAATAAAAGGTCCTGTGGCTAAATGTTTTGGTCGTTCTTTTGTTGACGGTAAATTATGCGCAGAAGCTACGCTTACCGTTGCTCTTAAATAAAAAAAGAATCGAGGTATTAATGACAAATCAAATTCACAAAAGTGCACAAATTCATGAAAGTGCAAAAATCGGGGAAAATGTAAAAATTGGCGCATACGCAGTTGTCGGCGAAGATACTGTTATAGAAGATAATTGTATTATTGGTGATAGCGCAAATATCCAATTTGCTCATATTGGTAAAAATACTCGCATTTCACCTTTTGCTTCAATCGGCGGAGAGCCTCAAGATTTGGGCTATAAAGGCGAAAAAACAGGTGTAATTATAGGCGAAAATTGTTGGATAAGAGAATTTTCCACAATTAATCGTGCTTCAGGCGAAGGTTTAAATACTATAATTGGAAATAATTGTATGCTTATGGCATATACTCATGTTGCACATAATTGCGAGCTAAAAGATAATGTCATTATGGCAAATGCTGCAACATTAGGCGGACATTGCAAGGTTGGTTTTGGAGTATTTTTGGGTGGTCAAAGCGTATTCCATCAAAATCTTAGAATTGGTGATATGGCAATTGTATCGGGTGCAAGCGCAGCCAGATTAGATATTATTCCATATTGTAAAGCTGAAGGCATTCCTGCAATTCCAAAAGGACTTAATGCTATCGGTTTAAAAAGAAAAGGCGTCGATAAAGATTCACGTGATGCCATTCATAAAGCAATAAGATTGTTAACAAGCGATAAATATAATACAACTCAAGCAATTGAAGAAATTAGAAAAGAATTTAGCTCTAACAGCTATGTTGAAAATCTTATAAATTTCGTGCAAACTTCTAAAAGAGGTTGTTCTCTAAAAGATAATAAGAACTTTTTTGGCACAATGGAAGAAAGCGAAGAATAAAAATGTATAATCCTTTAATCAATAAATACGCAGATGTTCTTGTAAATTATTCAACTAAAGTTAAAAAAGGTGATTTAGTTATAATTTATGCAAGAGGATATGATGCTCAACCTTTGATTAAAGAAATATATAAGCTATGCTTAATAAATGGCGCAAATCCAATAGTTAGAACATCAATGGATGAGCTAGCAGAAACATTTATAAAATATGCATCAGATAATCAACTTCAGTATATAGATGAAATGTCTAAAATTGAAGTTGAAAAAGCTGATGTAATGATATTTATAGGCGCGCCAAGCAACGTTAAAAATATGGCTAATGCTGATAGTGAAAAAATTGCAAAACGCTCAAAAGCCACTCATCCTATATTATCAAGACGACTTGAGCGCTCTGCAAATGGTGAAATGCGCTGGGTTATAGCTGATTATCCTACTAATGCGCTTGCTCAAGAAGCTTCTATGAGTCTTGAAGAATATAGTGAATTTTTGATTAATTCTTGTTATTTGGATTTGGATAATCCTGTTCAAAAATGGATTGAAATAGATGAAGAGCAAAAAAGAATAGCTGAAATTTTAAATAGAACATCAAAAATAAGAATAGTAGGAGATAAAACAGATATTACTTTTTCAACTCAAGGAAGAACTTGGGTGCCATGTTCTGGTAATATGAATTTTCCTGATGGCGAGATATTTACTTCTCCTGTGGAAGATAGCGCTAATGGTGAAATTTATTTTGATTTTCCTCAAAATTACCATGGTTCAACATCAAAAGAAGTCTATATTAAATTTGAAAATGGTAAAGCTGTTGAATATAGAGCAGAAATCGGTAATGAATTTTTATCAAACATGTTAAATATGGATGAAGGTTCAAAATTTGTAGGCGAAGTTGCTATTGGAACAAATGATAGGATACAAGATGTTACAGGCAATATTTTGTTTGATGAAAAAATAGGTGGCTCAATTCATATAGCGCTTGGTGCAAGCTATCCTGAAGCTGGCGGTAAAAATCAATCCGGACTTCATTGGGATATGATAAAAAATATGAAAAACGGTGGTAAAATATATGCCGACGATAAATTAATTTATGAAAACGGCAAATTTATAATCTGATGGATAAAATAATATTTCCAATAAAAAAAGAATTAGAAATCTTTGAAAAAAAACTAGAAGAGATTATTTTAAATGAGACTAATTTTTTAACTTACGATTTAAAAAAGTTTATTTTTTCTAGTCCTAAGAGGTTGCGTCCTATTTTTATATTTTTGTTTTCAAAGGTTTTAAAAATCGAAAATGAAAAAGTTTATGATATAGCTTTAACGACAGAGCTTATCCATAGCGCATCTTTAATTCATGATGATATTATTGATGAAGAAAAAATAAGAAGAAAACATCCTACTTTTTTTGATAAATATAATTCAAAAATCGCTGTTTTGGAAGGGGATTTACTGCTATCTTTTGCGCTAAATCAGATAGCTAAGACAAATATGGATATTTTAAAAATTTTTGCAAAAAGAATCAAAGATACAATTCAAGCGGAAATAATTCAAAATGAGAATTTAAATAAAATTTATGATATTGATTATTATTTGAAAAAAACAAAAGAAAAAACAGCAAATCTTTTTATTGTTGGGCTTGAAGCGCTTTTTTGCCTAAAAGAAATAAATTTAAAAATTAAAGAAAATATATTGTCTTTTATTGAGAATTATTCTATTGCTTTTCAAATTAAAAATGATATTGATAATTTCATGAATAATTCTTCAGATTATAAGAATGGCAACTACACTTTGCCTGTGATATACTTTTTTATGGAAAATAATACGGCAGAATTTAATCAAAGAAATGAAAATTTTGAAAAGTATATTCAAAAATCCTATAAAAAAGTTGAAGAGTATAAATTAAATGCTGTTAAATCTTTGGATGTTTTGGAAAATTCAGAATATAAAGAGGCTTTGATTAAATTAACCAATGAGACCTTGAGGAGTCAGTTTTGAATAAGATAAAAAATTTTTTAAATAAGAATTATAAATCTTTACTTTTTTGTTTGATTTTTATTTTTGTATGTATCATTTATAACCAGAATATTCAAAATCTTAATTATATTTTAAAAAGAGGAATTGTTCTTGAATATTCATTATCCAAAAATACCTCCGTTGATAGTGAAAAAATTAAAGAAAAGCTTTTAAAAGAAGGTTTAAAATATTCTTATATAAAAGATTTTAAAGATATTGATTCAAAAATATATGATTCTGATGATAAATTGGTTGAAAATGTTTTAAATATAGCACTTCCAATTAAAGCTGATAAAAATAAAATTGATACAATAAATAATATTTCTGATTTTATTTATGAGCTTTATCCTAAATCTAAGCTTATAGGAATAAAGGCTTTAAATGATGATTATCATAAATCTTATACTACTTTTTTAAGGTTTTTGGGTATATTTTTTGTATCTTTGTTTATATGGGTTTTATCGCTTTATGTGTTTTTTAGCGAAAAAGACTTTTTAAAAAAATCAATGGGATATATAAAAAATTATATAAACGAGCAGAGAGAAAAATTTATTAATTTTTTAAGAAAAACAAAAGAAAAAGGTTTTGGGTATTTTTTAAAGAAAATATTTTTTGAAGATACAAAAGATGAAAATGGCGAAGATAAAGAGCCTAATGTCACAAAAGAAATTATAAGCACCATAATTTTTGTCGTGGTATGTGTAATTTTAATAAGATATTTTATAGGCGAATTAAGATGGATTCCATCGGGTTCTATGCGCCCTACAATATTAGAGCGTGATAGAGTTTTTGTTGAGAAGCTCGATTTTCCTAAAAAAGAGATAAAAAGAGGTGATATTTTAGTTTTTTATCCTCCGGAAGCTCAATTAAAAAATGACCTTTGGTCAATATTTACAAGACTATCAGGCATTATGTGCAAAGATATTGCTTTTATAAAAAGAGTTGTAGGCATGCCAAATGATAAATTTGAAGTAAAATATGATGAAAATAATGCTCAATATAGGGTTTATATTAATGATGTTGCGCTTGATGAACCATATATTATTTCAAGAAAAGATTGGACACCATGCGCTCAGAATATGTATTGCGGACCTTTTGTAATTCCTCAAAATCATTATTTTATGATGGGCGATAATAGAGGTAATTCGCAAGATAGTCGTTTTTGGGGCTTTTTAGAAAAAGAAAGAATTATAGGCAGAGCTAATTTTATGTTTTGGCCGATTGCAAGAATTAATCTTTTGAAAGACAAATATTTTGAACTTCATAAAGAAAAAATCGGAAACGAATATAAAAATCAAATTTTTATACTGAATAGATATTAATTTTTATATAAAATTTGACATGCCTTGGGCTTTTATAGTCTAATTAAGATACTAGACTGTTTAGAGTTTACAAGTAATAAATGTATATAAAAGAAATAGAAATAGATAACTTTAAATCATTCGCAAATAAAGTGACTATTCCTTTAATGCGAGGCTTTACGGCAATATCAGGTCCGAATGGTTCAGGCAAAAGTAATATTATTGATTCAATTTTATTTGCCTTGGGACTTTCTTCCGCGCGTACTTTGCGCTCCGAGCAAGGTGTTGCGGATTTGATTACAAATCATAATAAAAGAGGGGAAGCATCCGTAAAGGTTACTTTTTCAAATGATGATGATAGTGAAGAATTTTCAATAAAAAGATATATTAAAAAAGGTAAAAATGGGGTTCAGTCTAATTATTATTATAATGATAAACCCGCAACTTTAACTCAAATACATTTAGAGCTTGAAAAATATAATATTTCTCCAAATAGTTATAATGTTATGATGCAAGGGGATGTAACAGAAATTACAAAGTGCTCTCCTAATGAAAGAAGAAAAATTATTGATGAAATTGCAGGAACTGCCGATTTTGATAGAAAAATTACTCTCGCAAGCGAACAAATCCAAAGCGTTGAAGATAGAGTAGCTAATACCAATATTTTGATGGGCGAAATTGATAATCGCATTGAGCAGTTAAAACAAGAAAGAGAAGTTGCTCTTAAATATAAAAAATTTAAAGATGAAAAAACAGAGCTTGAAACTAAAATTCAGTCTGCAAAATATTTTGATACCCAAAGAGCGCTTGAGCTTGTTCATCAAAATATTTTGCTTGCGACAAAAACAAAAAAAGAATTAACTCAAAAATTAAAAGAAGCAGAATCTAAAATAGAAGATACTAAAGCAAAATATGATGAGATAAATGCTCAAGTCAAAGCTCAAGGTGAAGAAAAGCAACTTGAAGTTAAAAAATTGGCAGAAGAAAAGAAAGGTTTAATTGAGCGTAAAAATTCTGCCATAGCTCAATGTGAAAAAACTACTCTTGATAATTTAAAATCAATTGAGGGTTATAAAAACGGCATTGAAGTTCAAAAGCAAAAAATCGAAGAATACACAAAAGCTATTGAAGAAAAAAAACAAGAATTAGAAAAATTAAACGAAGATTTAAAAATTAAAAAAGAAGAATTAAATAAAATTATTTCTGAAATGACAGGTTTAAATAAATCAGCAGATGAACATATTCAAAACAGAAATAAATTAAGAAAAGAGCTCGATGAATTGAAAGATTCTGAAACTCAATTAATTAAAGAGCAGTTGCCTCTTGATAATACTTATAAAAATAATGAAGAAAAAATTAAAACAACAAAAGAACAAATTGATAAACTTTTAAATTCATCCAAAATTTTTGAAGATGAAAAAGATAAATTAAATTCTCAAATTGAAACCCTAACAAAAGAAGTTGAAGAATGTAAAATAATTCAAACTCGTACTTTTGAAGAGCTTGATAAAACAAAAGCTAAAAAAGAAGATGCTTACTATAATATCCAACAAGCTCAAAAAAGAATAGCAATATTAGATGCAAATAAAAATGCTTATAAATCAGTTGGACTAGGCTCTGGTATTGAAACAGTTATGAATGCTAAAATTGATGGTGTTCATCAGCCTTTAGCTCAATTAGCTGATATTGAAGAAGAATATATTGATGCGATTAATGTCGCAATGGGTGCTCGTGCAGCATCAATTGTTGTTGACGATCAAGATGTTGCATATCGCGCTATTCAGGTTTTGCGCTCTCAAGGTAGAGATAGAGCTTCATTTATTCCATTGTCAATAATTAAAAAAGCGCCGCAAAAAATGGCACTGCCTAAAGAAAAAGGTGTTATTGATTTTGCAATAAATTTAATTGATTTTGATGATAAATATTTAGATGCTTTTTATTTTGCGCTGGGCGAAACTGTTGTTGTTGAAGATGAAAACTGTGCTAAAAAATTAGCAGGTAAATATAGAGTTGTTACTCTTGAGGGAGATATAACAGAAAAAAGCGGTCTTATAACAGGCGGTGCTAAAAAGAAAACAACAGGCCTATTTGATAAAACTCAAGAGCGTGAGCTTGAAAAATATAAAAAAGCGCTAAAAAAATATGAACAAGAAGCAAGAGATTTAGTCCAAGCTCAAAAAGATTTAGAGCGCAGATTAGAAGATACAAGACAAAAGTATTCAACATCTTTAAATGCGCTAAATTCAGCTAAAATTGAGCTTAAAAATTTAATATCTAACAATGAATCTTCTGCTGATTTTATAAAAGAGGGCGAAGCTCAGCTAAAACTATTAAAAGAAGCAAACTCTAAAATTTCTAAAGAGCTTGATTTATTGGAAAATAAACACGTTAAATTGTGCGATAAAATTCAAACAAAACAAGATGAATTAGCTGAAGTTGAAAAATTAATCGATGAGGGCGAATTAAAGAAATTAAGAGAAAAAACATCAGCTGTTGAAGATGAAATAAAAAATATTGAAAAAGCTATTATGACTAAGGAAAATGATATTGAAAAAGATAAAAACCAAATCAAATTCCAACAAAGTCAAATTCAAACTCGTGAAAGCGATATTAAAAAATTAACTAAAGATAATGAAAACTTAAAAGAAGAAAAAGAACAATTCTTAGCTGAAGCACAAACACTAAAACTTGAGCTTGAAAATCTTGAAAAAGAAATTGAAGAATTAGGTAAAAATTTAAAAGAATTACAAGCAAAAAGAGATGAAATTCAAGAAGAACTATTAAACTTAAAAACTTCAAAAAATAAAACTCAAGATGAACTAGAACGCCTAGCTGAGCAAGAAGAAAGCTATAAAGCAAGAAGACGTGAGTTGGAACCTATGCTTGAAGCTATTATAAAAGAATTTGAAGAAGCAGGAATTAAATATAAAGAGCTTGAAAAAACAGAAATTTCTCTAGATGAAATAAACTCTAAAATATCAAAATTGCAAAAGAAAATGGACGAGCTTGAACCTGTTAATATGAGAGCGCTAACAGAATATGACGAAGTTATGGAGCGCCAAAATTCATATA